>CBDTVG010000116.1:0-6328 GCA_965363745.1 uncultured Candidatus Electrothrix sp.
CAGAAATGTTGACGATGAAAGAACCTGTGGATCGCTTCTTTGATGATGTTATGGTGATGGATGAAGATCAGGCGGTTCGGGCCAACCGATTGAACCTGCTGACCGCCCTTGGTGCTTTGGTTCGCCGGATTGGTGATATTTCCCGGATGCATATGGAGCGGTAATCTGGTAAAAAATGCGGCTCGAAAATCGCCGCAATAAAAAAAGGCCACCTATTCGGGCGGCCTTTTTTTATAGACAATTAAGAGTTAACGCAACACGTTGCTGCGGCTCTTGATCTGTATTTGCAATTGTTGTATTTATTTCGAAACTTGATCTTTGTATGTGTCATGACAGGTTGTGCACATCATCAGGTTAACCGGCGGAGTCTTTGTGCTTTTCTGTGTTTTATGACAGCCCTGACATCTTCCATGTCCTGCGCGCTGGATAGGAGACATACCGGGGGTTACACCGTCAAGAGAAATACCGTCATCGCTTTTATTGTGGCAGTTGGCGCATTTTTGCTGTTTTGTCTCACCCGCTTTGTAGGCGACCTGCTTTCCTTCCTTATCTTTACCATGATGGCAGGTTCCGCACTCTAGTCTGGACTGATGATCACGATGCGGAAAATAAGCGGGTTTCATTGAAGCATCACTGCCGTCAGTAATGGCGAGAATTTCAGGACCTTTATCTTCTTCCTCGGCGCTACTCATGCTCATAAAACCTGCACTACAGACAAATGCGAGTGCCAGACCAAAAATTAATGCTTTCTTCATGACGATACGTCTCCTTCTGTTGGTAAGTAAAATGTATTTGATGGTGGAAAAGCCTTATGCTGTATAGCTTGTCAGGTTTATTTTGTCAAGCATGGAACTGATCAATATTTTTAAAAGAGGTAAAGTGCTTCACGGATTCGATAATCAGCTCGCACCGTAACTGTGCAACCCGGCAAGCAGAAAATTTACTCCGAAGTAGGTAAAAAAGACAGAGATAAAGCCGATGATAGCCAGCCAGGCAATGCGACTGCCACTCCATCCTTTAGTGAATCTGGCATGTAGGGTCAGGGCGTACACAAACCAAGTGATAATAGACCAAGTTTCTTTAGGATCCCAGCTCCAGTAGGTGCCCCAGGCCTCGTTGGCCCAGACAGCCCCGGTAATTATGCCTGCGGACAGCCACATAAAGCCGAAAATAATGGTTTTATGGATGAGATCATCAAGCACGGGCAGTTCGGGGAGACTTCCTATAATACTGCCTTGGGAAAATTTTTGTTTAACGGCGAATTGTTTCAGCAAGTAGATGATGCCGAGGCAGGCCGCAACGGCAAAGGCTCCATAGCCGATAAAGCAGGTGATAACATGAGCAATCAGCCAGTTGGATTGTAAAGCCGGGATCAAGGGACTGATTTCTCTGCTGAAATCGGTTGAAAAGGAGGCATAGGCCATAGCCGTGACAGAAAACGGCATGACAAAGGCCCCAAGCACTCGGGCCTTGAATTTGAATTCCAGCAGGATGTAGAATAAGGTTGTACACCAAGCGAAGAAGACCAAAGATTCGTACATATTGGTCAAGGGAGCATGACCGATACCGACCTGATAGGACTCCTGCCAGCGCAGTCCAAGAGCTACCGTATGCACCAGAACACCGGCGATAGCAAGGCCTAAGCCGATGAAGCCGGTTTTTTTGCTTTGAAAGACAAGCAGGCCGATATAGAAGACCGCTGACAGCAGGTATGCTATGGTCGTGACACCAAAAAGTTGTGAACTGTTCATTATGGGATATCCAATAGGTATATGTTCTTCGTATTCGTTGCTGTTATTATGTCATTTTTTCTTGATAAGGCGAGAGCAAGTTGTGCTTTCAATCTGAAGCTCTATCCTTTTCCCGCTTTGAAACCGTCCGTAAGAGCGGAAAAGGTTTTTGTAAATCCCAATTTATTTTTGTTGGCGTTGCCAGCGAAAATAACCACGGGTTGTCCTTCTCTCTTATACACATGCACCCATATCTTTCGATGGGACATGAAAAATGTCACACAGAGGCCGATGAGCATCAGGCCGAAACCGCTGTATACCCACCAGACGCCGGGATCTTTGGAGACTTGTAGGCCGGTGGCGTAATGGGGGATGATGCTGAGTTCATAGTTTGTGTCAGGGCGCTCCACAATAACAGGGGTAAAGGGAGGGCGATCTTTATAGATCATGGTGAACATAGAAGGTGGGCCTGTTGAGTCCATCATCCATATTTTCAGTTGGGTATCGTTGCGACCGCCCGGTCCGGGCACATTTTCGACGGATTGAATACGTATCATTCCTGTGCTGTCGCCTTCCCGCCATGTGTGATCAATGTTAAAATGCTTGGGATCAACGGGAAATATATGTAAGTACTTGTTCAAAAGTGTTCCGGTATTATCATTCTCTAACCGCCCTAAAATTTGAGAAAGTAACTTCATGCAGTACTGGAAAATATTTGGTTGACTACTTATTTTATCGCTGATTGTGTTTCTCAGCTTAATAATCGGGGTGCCGATATCGTTGTAACTGGCCTGATAAAAGGTGATTCCTTTATAGGTAAGAGGTTTGTTCACCTCAATGGTTTTGGTCAACACCTCTTTGCCGGATTCAAGTATGGTCAGGCCGGAGACATAATCCTTGGGCATACCGTTTGGGTAAAAGTCAATATTGAAAAAATTACAGCGTACTGTAAAGCCAAGAGGAATTTTACCGCCATCAGTGTCAGAAGAAAAAATAAAGTCACTTTGTGCAGTTTCTGGCAGAGAAACACCGCCCTTAAAGGCGAACTCCGGGTTTTTCAGTATTTTGGCAACCTTTGATGAGCCTATGATTGCGCCTAACAAAATTATAAGAATAGAGATGTGAACAATATAGACACCGTAGCGGGTCCAACCTCCTTTCTGGGCGAAGAACATGGTGCCGTCTTCTTTGTCACGATGATCGGTTTTCCAGCCCTTGCCAGCAAGATAAGCGGCCACCTGTCTTTTTGCTTCGCTGAGCCCCCCTCCTATCTGTTTTTCTTGATGCGGCTTCATTTTGGACAGCCGTTCTGGATCAGTGGTTAGGTTATCCCTGCGCACCATTCGGATTACAGTCGGGATGCGATCTATGCTGCAAATGGTCAGATTAAGACTGAAAGCTCCAAGCAGGCTCAAGAACCAGATGGAGTTATACATATCGTCAAAATTTAATTTCTGGATCAACTTGGCAGGATTTTCACCCCATTGTGTGACATAATGTTCAGGTGCTTTGTTTTGTTGGATAACGGTGCCGATTATAGAGGTGGAGGCAAGGAGTCCGATAAGGAGCAGGGCGAGTTTGACAGAGGCCAAGGATGCCCAGATTTTATTTTTTGATGTGTTAGCCATTTAATCAATGATAATACGTTAATGAATAAGAAAAAATACGTCGATGGACAGGGACGAGAAAAGCATTACTACGATAGTAGATATTCAAGCATGGGAGTGAGAAACTGTCAATCTTTTTTACTCTGTCGGTGCCCGGCTCGCCACATAGCGTAATTTAGCGAAAAACGAAATCGGAATTGCCAAATTGCTTGAAAAGCAGTAAGTTTGCTTGCAGAAAAATTATGAAAAAAAATGACGATTCAGCTCAACGGACAGGAAAATACCTTTTCCTGTTTGCGGCGAGATATAGAAAAATTTGTGATTAAATGAAAAAACAGCCTGTTGTCCCCCTTGATTTCAGCAACCTCAATACCTATTCCGTCCACGACCGCCATTCCAAGGTGACAGTGGAGGATTTCGCCCGACCGGTTCGGCCCGGCATGACGGTCAGGGAGCTGATTGACAATTTGCCTAAGCAGTTCGCCGGAGTTGATTTCCCAGAATTCATCGACCGGGTTGTTGCCGCAATCCGCAATGAACGGCCTGTGCTCCTTGGCATGGGTGCCCATGTAATTAAGGTCGGACTGAATCCCATCCTGATTGATTTGATGGAGCGGGGCGTGATCTCGGCCATTGCCCTAAACGGGGCCGGAATTATCCATGACACGGAAATCGCCATGGTGGGCCGAACTTCTGAGGACGTTGCCTGTGTGCTGGGAGCTGGGGCCTTTGGGGCAGCACGGGAGACCGGCGAGGTGCTGAATCAGGCCATCAATCAGGGGGCGAAAGAGGGCATCGGGCTGGGTGAGGCGGTGGGCAATCAGTTGCTCAAGCAGGACTTTCCTTTTAATGAACAAAGTCTGCTGGCCCAAGCCCGACGAATGAATATCCCGGTGACCGTGCATGTGGCGATTGGCACGGATATCATTCATATCCACCCGGATGCTGACGGTGCAGCCATTGGTCAGTGCAGCCATTATGATTTTCGAGTTTTTTGTCGTTTGATCAGCGGATTGGAAGGTGGGGCTTACCTGAATGTGGGATCAGCTGTGCTACTGCCGGAGGTCTTTCTCAAGGCTCTGACCGTGGTGCGTAATTTGGGGCATGAGGTGAAGCGGTTTACCACGGCGAATTTTGATTTTATCCGGGGGTATCGACCTGCCACCAATGTGGTGCATCGGCCTACGCTGGAAGGTGGTAAAGGATTTAATTTCACTGGTCATCATGAGCTGATGATTCCGTTGCTGGCTGCGGCGATAGTGGACAGGTTGGAGTCTCTTTGATATAGTTTTTTTTATGCTGATGAAAGAGGAGTTTATTGAGCCGGAAATTCGAAAAAGTCAACCATATACAAAACAATGATAAAAAAAATTCAGAGCTTAATTGAAAGCAAAATTGGACAATTATTTTTTGGTTTTGCATTAACGACGGCATTAGGATCAATACTAAACGTTCAATATCAAGAAGCTTCTTGGAAGAGAGAGCAGAAGTTCGAAATTTTGAAAAGATCGTTAACTGAATACGAACAAACCGTAGAAGGTATATCAGAACTTATAAGTCAAAGAGCTTTTAAATTAGATCGTGTAATTTGGGTACTTCCTCAAAAAAATACAGGAATAACAAATACTGAAATCATAAAGACAAGATGGGATGATTATTATAGCGAAGTAATGAATTGGCAAAAAAAAATCAAAGTTGATTATAGCAAATTATACTTTACAGCTGGGAAGGATATAGCTGATCTTCTATATATAGGAGAGGAAAGGTCAGGAAAAGAACCTTCAAGTATATATGAATATTTTAGTTCAACTCATGATGTCATTTTTAACGCATGCTGCTGTATTAATAAACAAGTAAGTCCAGCCTGTCACAAGGTTAATGAAGAGGAGTGTGGTTCTATTGACCTCGATGATATCAATAAAAAAAGAAACGAACTTAATACGGCTATTTATTCTTTCTTAATAAAATTATATTCAGCACATTCTGATATTATCAATAACGAATCTTCCCATATTAAATAGACTTATTGAAAAATAGGAAGATCCACTGACCTATTATGTACATCCTAAGCTGTCAGATGCGAAGTGGATGTACTGGACGAGTGGCAACTGGCTTATATTTAGGTATATTTCGTTCAAAATTGGATTATAGGCGTTGTCACCCGTGACTGCCTGTGGACTCCCTGCCGTATTGAAAAAAACATGACTGACCCCCAACAAATTGCCGCCCTTGAGCAAATAATCCGCTCCCGCCGATCAATCCGCAGTTTTTCCGGCCAAGTGCCGGATGAAGTGTTGCAAAAGATCGTCGAGTCCGCTGTGTATGCACCCTTTGCAGCCGGGGCAGGCATTCCACTTAAGGAGGGACGGAGGATTTTTATCTTCCGGCAGGGCACGGAACCCATGGAGCAGGCCAAGGAGATCATCGAAGCGCAGTTACATAAAGGTGCCTTTGTGATAGGTCTGGCTGTCCGATTCTTTCCGTTCTTGCGCAAGAAAATGCAGTTTTTTTCCCAGAGAATCAAGTCCACAGCGGAAAAAGGCATACCGGGCCTGACAGAAGGTTCCTTCTATATAGTAGTGGCGGAAAAAAAAGGCTTTCCCCCGATTGCAGAGCAGGCAGCGGCGCATGTCATGCAGAATATGTGGCTGACTGCAACAGCGCACGGAGTCGGGTTTCAGATGTTATCCGTCACCAACGGTTTGGCAAAAAATAAACGTTTTATGCAGCTTCTCGGCCTGCCCTCGAAGGAATGGGCCTTAAACGGTTGCGTTGTAGGAATGCCGAAACATCCGCCCAAAGGAAAAAGAGAGCGGGACACGGAACATTTTATCCGCTGGGTAGGTCAGGAATAATCAAAAAACAGTGCAACCAAGACTTCAGGAAAATAATGAAAAAATTGATCCGAATAGGAACCCGCGCCAGCCTGCTGGCCGTCACCCAGTCAACTTGGGTAAAAAATCAGATTGAGCAGCAGTATCCCGACACCAC
>CBDTVG010000117.1:0-6307 GCA_965363745.1 uncultured Candidatus Electrothrix sp.
GATAATCGTCGGAATCTCTTGGCAATAGAAGTGGCAACACAGCAACAGACTGTTTGGTCCACCGGAACACATACAGCCACACCTGTCTTGGTCTTCGCCAAAGGGCCGGGTAAGAATTCTTTCAGCCGGATAATGCATCATACTGAACTCAGCCGATACGCTCTTGATGCGTTAATGAACAGGTAAAAGAAGATATGGCTTATGGTAGTTTCAAAACAGTCGAAGAAGTGGCAAGGAAATTTGACATTGAAGTTGCAAATAAAACGCCTTTTACCCGGCAAAAAGAGTTCACTGTCTCGGAATCATTATTTTCGCTTATTACAGAAAATATAAATGACGGCCTGAGCTTTATAAATGAAACTACCATTTGTGAACGAATTATCAGCCCGATCTTAAATATTGTTGCAAAAAATCATGACCAATTAAACGTATGGTCTCATGTTCCTTATAATATAGATGAACAAAAAGGCCTTGTCGGTGAGCCTGATTATTTAATTGCTCCCAGAACAAAATATGGCGGCATGGCACAGCCTTCACTTTGCGTGATAGAAGCTAAACGGGATAATTTTGATGAGGGATGGACACAGGCATTAGCTGAAATGGTGGCATCTTCTCTGTCAGGAGCAGGCATCTGTTACGGCGTGGTCACCACAGGAAAAAATTGGGAATTCGGCAGGCTGGAAGGCGGTATTTTCACGATAGATCCCGTTTCCATATCCGCAGCCGATAATTTACAGAAGACATTTAACATTTTGAATTGGATGTTCGAAATTATTTCAAAACTGAGTTTGTAATTAATGAACACCTGAAAAATGACTATACCACTCAATAGCATAAAGGAATATCTTGAAGAGCTGAGTGAAGAATCTGCGGCTTATTTTCTTTTCGCAATCTTGCTGCTACTGTCAGCGGTCACTTCTTTTATTAGCAGTGATCATGCGAAGGCTTTCTTTGGGTTGTCAATTATTTGTCTGTGTTACGGTTTTTTTGTCTTTCTGACTTCTCGTCTTAAGCAAATTTGGGAATCACCTACAGGTAAGCTTTTAATTTCAGGTATTGTCTTCATGGGGAGCACCTTTTCTCTATCTTTGTCAAAAATTGCTATAAATACAACTTTTCAAGTGCCAGCATCACCGTTTATTCATACTCAGGCACTTTTATCTGCACTGCTCGCACCGCTTGTACTTTCAATTTTGTTAGGCATCACGAGTTTTATTATCATTCCAATCATGATGCCTTTTTTGTTAAGTAAAAACAGAACATTTACAGCAAAACAAATACTGCTTTTCTGGAAGCGAGACAGCTTCATGCCAGAAAAAACATGTGTTTCCTGTATCAGACTTGCCGTTTTGTTTTTGTTTATATTGATATGTTTTATTTTTATCATCAACAATGATCGGTATATATCTAAAGTGACAAAATTTGCAAAATGGTACGCATACAATTTTGAGACCGAGCAATTCAGCTATTGTAAACTTGGGAAGAATGAACGTATTGCGTATATAGATGGAGACGATATCATTCTGGCAAGCAAAACTAATGATAATATTTCTTTCAGAACAGAAAAGTGTAGCTATGCAAATAGGTAACCTTTATGCTTAAAAATTTTATCTCATTAATCACAAGTACGCTATGAACAACCTCAGCCGCACCGGCGAAAACAGCAACGGAGTCTATATATGAACGGACCATTTCTGCTTACCATGATCTGGGTCGTCCCCTTTATCACCGCCTTGGCCTGCCTGCCGATTCGCCATGATGACCATCAACGGATTAAAATGATCTCGCTGGCCGGGAATTTGATCAATCTGTTGCTGGTGATTGGTCTGACCTTTCGCTTTATCAGCGCATCAACGGCGAATCCGATTACAGAGGGCGCAGTGTCAAGCCTGTTCCAGTTCACCTACAAAGTTAGCTGGTTCCAGATGATGAACATCGAGTACAATATCGGGGTGGACGCTATTTCCGTCTTGATGATGTTGCTCACTGCCATTGTCATTTTCTGCGGAATTCTGGCGAGCTGGAACGTGGATAAACAAGCCAAGGAATTCTTCATCCTCCTCAACGTGCTGGTGGCCGGGGTTTTTGGAGTATTTGTTTCTTTGGATCTGTTCACCTTTTTCCTTTTCTACGAGATTGCGGTTCTGCCCATGTACCTGCTGATTGGCCTCTGGGGAACTGGCAAAAAGGAATACGCGGCCATGAAGCTGACCCTGATGTTAGTGGCGGGTTCAGCCTTTATCTTGGCGGGCATCTTGGCCCTTTATTTTGAATCCGGCCTCAATACCTTTGATATCCAGCTGCTCTCTCAGATTCGCTTTTCCGAGTCTTTTCAGTACTGGGTCTTTCCGCTTATCTTCCTTGGTTTCGGGGTATTGGGAGCGATGTTCCCCTTCCATACTTGGTCACCGGACGGCCATGCCTCGGCTCCCACTGCGGTGTCCATGCTCCATGCCGGGGTGCTGATGAAGCTGGGTGGTTACGGCTGCTTACGGGTAGCTATGTACCTCCTCCCGGAAGGCGCACATCTCTGGATGAACTTCTTCCTGATTCTGGTGACCATCAATGTCCTCTACGGGGCCTTTGGGGCTGTCCGCCAGACCGATCTCAAATACATCACCGCCTACTCCTCGGTTTCCCATTGCGGTTTGGTGCTCTTTGGTTTCACTGCCTTGACCTTTACCGGAATCAAAGGCGGGGTGCTCCAGATGATCTCTCATGGACTGATGACCGCTCTCTTCTTCTGCCTCATTGGCATGATCTACGGCAGAACCCATACCCGGACGGTCAGTGAAATGGGCGGCCTGATGAAGGTGATGCCCTTTCTCTCGGTGGCCTATGTTATCGTGGGTTTGGCAGGCTTGGGTCTGCCCGGTCTGTCCGGCTTTGTGGCGGAGGCCAATGTCTTTGTCGGCTCTTTCGCCAACCCTAATACCATTAACCGGGTCTGCACGGTTTTAGCCGTCCTTTCCATCGTGGTAACAGCGGTCTATGTCTTGCGGGCAGTCAACGGCTTGGTCAACGGGCCGATTAAAAGCCAGTTCAAGGAATTGACCGATGCCTCCCTCTTGGAAAAAGTACCGGTCACCATCCTTCTGTTCTGTCTCTTTGCTATGGGAATCCTGCCCGGCTGGATCATTGAGCTGGTCAACAATGCGGTTCACCCCATTTACAACAACCTGATGCGATAAAATCCAATGAAACTCCTCTTACCGGATATTTCTCTGCTGTTGCTGGCTGCCCTGATTATGGGCTACGATCTGTACAAGGGCAAAATTGACCTGACGACTTCCGCTGTGCCCTTTCATCTGGCTTGGGCAGGTTTATGCGGCATCTTCGTCCTGTTGCTTTTCCTGCCTTATGACCAAACTGCGCTCTATCCCGGCGGCTATCAGGTCACAGGAACCTCACTCCTGTTCAAGCAGGTCTTTGTCCTTTCCGCGCTTTTTACCGTATTGCTTTCACGGCCCTATTTCAAGCCGGGCGGCAATCAGCGGGGGGTGCTCAAGTACCGGAGCGAATTTCTTTTTATCATTCTGCTCTGCACCTTCGGCATGTTCACAGTGGTTTCGGCCACGGATTTGTTGACCCTTTTCATCGGCATGGAGCTGGCCACTATTCCCCTGTACATTCTGAGCGGTTTTTACAAGGATGATGATCTCTCGGTGGAAGCCTCCAGTAAGTACATTATCATGGGGTCTATCTCCACCGGATTATTGCTGTTCGGCTATTCCTTCCTCTATGGCGTAGCGGGTTCCTTGGGCTTTGAGGCCTTGGCTCAGGCTTGTACCGCCAATCCCAACGAGCCTTTGCTCAAATTGGGAGTGCTCTTTGTCTTGGCAGCCGTTGGCTTCAAGCTGACTATCTTTCCCTTTCATATGTGGGCACCGGATGTCTATGACGGCGCACCCAGCCCGGTGACCGCCTTTATTTCGGTTTCTTCCAAGGCCGTGGCTATCGCCTTTTTGCTGATTTTGGTCTACGGGCCGTTGGCAGCTATGCATAGTTACCTCCAGCCTCTGATCCTGATCTTGGCCGCCGCCACCATGACGGTGGGCAATCTGGGAGCCTTGAAACAGGAACGCTTACGCCGCTTCATGGCCTATTCCTCCATTGCCCAGGCTGGTTATATTATCATGGCCTTGGCTGGCAATGCCGGAGCGGCCCGCTCTTCGATTATTTTCTACCTCTTTGTCTATGCGGCTGCTAACTACTCTATTTTCTTTATCCTTTCTATTATCGGTCGCACCGGTGAAGAGCAGCGCAGCAGCCTGCAAGGGTTAGGGAAAAGCAATCCCCTGCTGGCCGCTATTTTGATGCTCACGGCCTTTTCTCTGGCAGGCATTCCGCCTCTGGCTGGATTCATGGGCAAATTTTTCCTCTTTGCCTCCGCCGCCGAACAGGGCTATTATGCCATTATCGTTTTTGCGGCCCTCAACTCCACCATCTCCCTCTATTACTACCTCCTGTTAGTGAAAGAGGCCTATATCATCCAACCTGCAACAGAGCCTCGCCCGTTGGTGCTTGATGGGGTGCAGAAGGCGAGCCTGTTTGTGCTGACGGCTATGATGCTCCTCGCTGGTATTTTGCCTGCTGTGAGTAGTAGTATTCTTGCTGTGGCGGGGTGAAGCCCCCTCCCCTATTATAAGCAAGCAGGCAATGCCTATCTATCTAACTGAACAGGAAAGATAACTGTCTGGCAGCTTTTTTGCTTTCTCCTATAGAATGGTGCTCTTCGTTCTCTGACAACAGAATATTTAAGGTGTTATCAGATATAACAGGAATAATATACCTGAAAATGCTAACTAAAATAGACAGGAACCTGCATGTCTGAAGAATTACCAGGATTATTTGGTTTAAATAAAACTAATCGAAACTTTCATAAAAAAAAATCATGGGGTAAAAACCAATTTAATTCCTCTTTTCCAGCTTCATTATGTTGCTATTTAGCTTCAAAAAATATTGATGCAAATTATCTGTCTATACAGAATGGTAAATATTCACCGACGACTATAGAAATTGATAAGGTCTTTGGAATCTCTCCAGAAGACCCAGACGTATATTTTGCTTTTGAAGCACAACATACACCCTTCCAGAAATATGTTATCGGAACTCTTCCCAGAACAGACATCGTTATTCAAAGAGAAAGTACAGGTGTGTGTCTATCTGGATTAGAAATTAAACTGACAGCACTCCCGGACAATACAACATGTAATTTAAACGAAAATTTGTATGGAAGTGAAATAGTAGTAAGACCGGATACAATAGTATATCTTGCGTGCAGTTTAATAGTAAGTGTTGGCAGGCACCTTGATGAGCACTTGGAAAAAATAAAAATTAGAGATTGGTCTGACGCAAGATCCGTTCTTCCAAAGATAAATAAAATTGTAACATCAATTAAAAATATCTCTTTAAGAGCGGAAGGTGGGCAAATACCTTTTCTCTTGCAGCCTGTTTGGAAAACTATTGGAAAATCTCCTCTCTTAGCCGATCAATGCCTTGATGTTTTTGTTTGGAGTAATGCGGGTTTTGCTCACTTGTGCAGTTTAATAGTAAGTGTTGGCAGGCACCTTGATGAGCACTTGGAAAAAATAAAAATTAGAGATTGGTCTGACGCAAGATCCGTTCTTCCAAAGATAAATAAAATTGTAACATCAATTAAAAATATCTCTTTAAGAGCGGAAGGTGGGCAAATACCTTTTCTCTTGCAGCCTGTTTGGAAAACTATTGGAAAATCTCCTCTCTTAGCCGATCAATGCCTTGATGTTTTTGTTTGGAGTAATGCGGGTTTTGCTCACTTCATCTCTAAAATAGCAAATAAAAATCAGGCTGCTAATAATATTACACGCCAAACAAGAACAGCAATATGGTTATATAAGATGTTAAGTGATTTTCGTCATAACGGGAAGTTTGATCATGAGGAAATAATAGATGGTCTCTCTTACAACACCAAAAATGATAAAGCCTTTGCCTCAGCCGGTAATGTAACCAATAGCTATATGGCAGGCAAAAGGTTGGAAACACCTGTCATATCTAAAAATGAAATAAAAAAAATCATCCTTGGCGGCGGTCAGAATTTACTGAGTCCTGAACGCAGGTTTGATGCAATTGTTTTTAATTCACCGGAGTTATTTAGATAATGAGATGTGTTGATTTATTTTCAGGGTGTGGCGGTCTTAGTTTAGGGTTTGAAAATGCCGGTATAGATGTGGTTGCGGCTATAGATAATTGGGATAAATCTGTTGATGTATATGGCATGCTTCATATCCACCCAAAAGTAGTTGACACTTTTTTTGAATACAGCACA
>CBDTVG010000118.1:0-6304 GCA_965363745.1 uncultured Candidatus Electrothrix sp.
AAAAGGAACCATGCCCATCTGTTGATTGAAGAATGTATGCTCGCAGCCAACGAGGCTGTGGCGGAGACCCTTGATCGGGCCAGTGCGCCGGTGTTGTTTCGGGTGCATGAAGATCCTGATGCGGAACGCGTGAAAGAGTTTGCTGAACTGGCCGCTTCGCTGGGTCTGCGACTGCCCAAGACCGAAGTCTCACCCTCCTGGTTTGCCGAGGCCCTGGCGATATCAAAGGATTCACCGGCAGAATATGTGGTCAATAATCTGCTACTCCGCACTATGCAGCGGGCGAGATATACATCAGAAAATTATGGTCATTTCGGCTTGGCCGCTGAATATTATCTCCATTTCACCTCTCCTATCCGCCGTTACCCGGATCTTGTAGCCCATCGAGTTATGCAAAATCTGCTTATTGAAAAGAACGCCAAGTCGGCTCAGATTTTACCCAAAGCGACAGCTCTGGAAGAGGCGGGCACCTTTCTTTCCTCCCGTGAACGGGTCGCAGTGGAGGCGGAACGCAACGTCCAGTCCCGACTTGCCGCCCTGTATCTGCGGGATAAAGTCACAGAACAGTTTGAGGCCGTAATCTCCGGGGTTACCTCCTTCGGTATGTTTGTGGAGTTAGTGGATTGCCTGATCAGCGGCGCAATCCCGGTCAAGGAGATGAAGGATGATTATTATCGCTACGACGGCAAGGGCCACAGGTTAGTCGGGGAACGAACAGGTAAACGCCATCGACTCGGTGACCTGATTCGGGTTCAGCTTGAGCATGTTGATATGTTGAGCAGAAAAATTACCTTTTCCATTGTTGACTGATTTCCCGTCGCAGTCGGCGGCATTTCAAATAAAATTCTTTTTTAAACAAGATGTTGAATCCGCCGATTTTTTTCATGTACGATTTTTATTAAGGATTTTATTTTTCCCGCCCGTTGTGCGCTGACGATTTTCTTCTTTTTTTTAAAAAAATCCTCAAGCATTGCTTGACGAACCTGATGAATTTAAATAAATAAGAACGGGTCAAGGTATAAAATTGAGCATTGGATCTCGGCGCGCGTTGTTTGCATCGTTTCCTGAATGCTTACAAAGTAATCTTTTTTCGAGGTATATCATGGAAGACATAAGCTGGCTCTCGGTGCTTTACACCAACCTTTTTTTACGCGGTTTGATGATCGGCCTGTTCATCGCTCTGACATTCTGGATTCGTTCGCTGGTTAAAGCCAGAAAACTGAAAATGGACATTAAAAAACTACGTGAACATCTCCAGACCAAATTCGAGATCGAATCTGCGGATAATGAACGCCGCAAGGAGGAGATGATTCAGCTTCGCCAAGAGCGGGACAATCTGCGTAACATGATTCAGGTTTTGAATCAGAAACCAGGCAAGCAGGAAATCCGTCAAGCTCAAGTTTTTCAGAAAGCCGTGGAAACCATGTTTGAAAAATCTCCCGGATTCGCCCCGGCTTGGCAGATCACCTTAAAGGAGGCGGAAGAGGAAATACGCAAGGCGGAGAAGGGTATCTTGCCGTTTTTCAAGCGCATGACTCACAGTGCGCCGACCGCTTCCGCCAAGGAACAAAAAAAGATGCGGAAAAATCCTCTTGAGCTTGAAGATCCCGCCAATTTTTAATGGAAATATGAACCTTGCGTGAATCAATTGCTTCTCTTTCCGGCAGCGGCCTTATTTTAGTTCGGCCCAAGTACCCAGAAAATATCGGTGCCTCGGCCCGTATCGCCTGTAATTTTGGCATTGAGCAACTGACTGTGGTTGCTGATAAAGAGCCGGATCAGGAGCGGATGCTGAAAATGGCCACCCATAAGGCGGCCCATCTCATTCGCGAGATGCAGGTTGTGGATAACAGCCGTTCCGCAGCGGAGCCGTATCATTTTATTATTGGCACCACAGCGCGGCAGGGCCGGCATCGGGTTTTAGAAAAGACCCCGAATGAGGTCATGAAGAGGCTGGCGCCGCTGGCTTCTGGTCATCGAATCGCTTTGATGTTCGGTCCAGAAAACAGCGGCCTCAGCAACGAGGATCTTGATCTCTGCCAGTTTACCTCCACCATTCCCACAGCGGATTTTTCCTCCCTCAATTTAGCTCAGGCCGTGGCCATTCATTGTTACGAACTGTCTATGGCGGTCAGCAAAGAAACGGCCCCTTCTGATGGCGATGGCGGTCATGACGAGCATAACGGTCGGTATGCCAATTCCTATGATTTGGAAGGCATGTACGAACATATCGAACAGGCACTCTCTAAAATCACTTTTATTCGTCATACCAATAAGGTCTACTGGATGCGCAATATTCGCCAATTTTTGAGTCGAACAAAAATCAAGAAAAAAGAAGCCAGTTTGATTCGCGGGGTGTGCAGAAAGTTTCTTTGGCATAGCGGGCAGGAAGTGGAGTCGGTTGAGCAGGAAGAAACAAAGGACGCATGACTTCTTCCTGTGAAAAATTGGTTGTCCGCAATCTGCCGACAGATCAATATGAAGATCGCCCGGAAGGTACGTTAATTGACACCATCATTATTCATTCAATGCATAATCCTGCTGCGAAGGATAAATTTTCCGCCCTGACCTGCAAGGAATGCTTAGACAAACACGGTGTTTCAGCGCATTATATCGTTGATCTTGCTGGGACAGTGTGGCGAACCGTGCCTGATGACAAAAAGGCCTGGCACGCCGGTGTCAGCAAGATGCCAGATCCAGCTGATGGGCGGGAAGGGGTGAATGACTTCAGCATCGGCATTGAATTGATCGGAACAGAAGATACTGATTTTACCGAGGCGCAGTATCAGGCACTGGCTTTATTGACAAAAAATATTATGTTTCGCTATAATATTAAGAATATATACGGTCATTGCGATATCGCACCAGGCCGCAAGACCGATCCTTGGGGCTTGGACTGGCCCCGTTACAGACGAGATATTCTCTGATGGGTTTTGTCGGTTGCGATAGATTACAGCGGTTCCCTGTCCAACCCATTTATAAACGAAACAAGGTTAATTTTTTTCCCGGAGATATTCAGTTTTTTCCGAATATGTTTTCGGTGAGCGGCCACAGTCTGTAATGAGACATTGAGCAATTCTGCAATGCTTTTGCTTGACCGCCCTTGCCCAATGAGATTCAATATCCGCAGTTCCGCCGGGGTGAGAATCAAATATATATCCGTATTTTCGCCGGACAGAGGACGGGTGAGACCGAGCAGAGTTGTCTCTATCGTCTCCCCGAACTGACGGCGTTTTTCGACCGGAGCATTGATCATTCTCTCAAGGTGAGGCAGTACCAGCCGTTCAATATTCAGCCGCACAATTTGGCTAATTTTTTTCTTTTCTTTTTCAATTTCGTGCAACAGACACTTGAGAGTGATATTCGTCTCGCGGAGTTCATTATTTTTCTTTTCCAATTCTATGGTTTGTTGCCGCACTTCCGCTGTAAGATGATTTTGAGTACGTTGCAGGGTAAGATGGGTACGCAATCGAGCGAGCAATTCGATTCTGCAGCATGGCTTGACAATATAATCAACTCCTCCAGCCTCAAAGGCTTTGACTTTTTCCTCAGCAGAAATTAGACCGCTCAGGAAAATAATCGGTATTCTGGCGGACAGAGGATCGGCTTTAAGGTGTCGGCAAACTTCATAGCCGTCCATTTCCGGCATGACTAAGTCAAGAATAATGATATCCGGCAATTTTTCCCGAACCCTTTTTAAGGCTTCATGACCATTCGTTGCCGTTCTTGCTTTATATTCCGATGATTCAACGATATGCTTAATGGTCAGGCGGGAACCTTCATCATCATCTACTATCAGTATATTTATCATAAAATTCAACATCCTTGTTACGAAAAGCGCAAAGTTTATTTTGATGAGTATATTTTATACCCTGTTTACTCTCTTTTTCCTACTGTTGAATTGTGTTTCACCTGCTCTTATAATAAAAATTATAATTACTCATTTTTTTATACCGTTCAGCGAACATCTATCAGCAAAATCGCTGTGAATATCAACCGTCCCAGAGTTGAACAAATTCGAGGGAGGTTTCGCCATGAGTCACGCAATAAATTATTCTACCTATCGCATGAGACTAAATAATAAAATTTGGAGTGCGGGACAATTTTTTGTTTCGCTGATATTGATGTCGGTGCTGATGATTATGCCGATATCGTCTGCGTTTGCTGCTGCAACAAACGTAAACAATCTTTCTATTACATCCACGCCATCTGTAGGAGGCTATACCGTAGGCGAAATAGTAACAACCACTGTTGTTTTTACAGGTACTGAAACAGTTACCGGCACACCTTCGCTGCTACTCAACATAGGGGGCAATCTCAGAACGGCACACTATATCAGCGGCAGTGGAACAACTGATTTGGTGTTCGCCTACACAGTTGTTGCAGGTGATGTTGATGCCAATGGCATTGCTATTGTTGTTAACAGTTTAGCGACCGATGGAGGTGCTATTAATAATGGCCCGGATGCCGCAACAATAACGAATAATGCGGTAGCTGACAATGCCTCACATAACATTGCTGCCTCCGTAGCCGGACTTGATGCAACTGCCCCTCTTTTACGTTCAGCTGTAGGTGCAGGTTCAACGATTACTTTATCTTATGATGAGTTGGGCAGTGGTTTAAATACAGTAGCACCCCCAACTAGTGACTTTACTTTTAGCAGAAATGGTGGTGCTGGCGGTCAGTTATCCATCACTAGTGTTTCAATTAATCATACTGCAAACACCGTTAGCCTGGGCTTAAGTGGTTTAATCAATCTCACTGATACGGATATGGCAGTAAGCTATACCGCAAATGGCACGAACGATGTCCAAGACATTACCGGTAATACCGTAGCTGATTTTAGTAATGTCTTTGTCGCCAATACCATGCCTTCTTTTGATGTCAGGGGTAATGCGATGTCATTCGATGCTCCGACATCTATACTGGGAAATGGGCGATCATTAGGTAATAAAGTTTTATATACTAATGTTATTACTGTTGATGGCCAGAGTATAGATGCCATAGTAACCACGACGACGATTTCCAATATAACAATCACTGGCTATGATACTTTGAGTGGAACACGTCCCGGTCGTTTGGACGGAACACCCAATTCGGTTAGACCATTATGGTTTGAATTAAACACGAACGTTAATACTACCGCTTCAGGTGACAGCTATACAAAAATCAAATTTGATTTTATTAAAGGCGGAACCTATGGCACAAGTGCTACTTCTTCCACAGGGGAAGATGTCATCTTAGAACACGTACCTATCAATTCTTATGACGTTGATTATTATAGCAATGCTTACCAATATCAAGAATTTGGCGGTTTTGCCACTTACACTGTATCTCAGAATACCTCTCTCCTGCAAACACAACAACCTGGCTTTACTCGTTTTTTAAATACGGTAAATACGAATGTTACAACTGGTCCTGGAACTGTTGCGGGTGATGAGGTTCGTATTTTGGCGTTATATGAAGCCATTCACACGTTTACACTCACAACGGGGGCTAATTCCAGTGTGCGGGCCAATGCGTCAGCGTTTTACTTTTTAGATTTCAGTAAAGGCCCAAACTGGGCTAATCCGGCACTGACTTATGAAATTCCAACCGTTAATCCGAAAGTCACAGATGATACCACCCCTGACCTGACCGGAATATTTTCTGGTGCAGCCATTCAAGGCGGTCTGCCAAGCGCAAGCATTCAGGCTTATACGCTTGAAGTGACCGTGGATGGCGAAACTTATACAGCAGGAGAAACGGCGGGAGAGCGGACAACGCTTGGAAACGGCGATATACAATTACTGGATGTCACGACAGGTCTGATGGGGGTCTTTGATCCGACGACAGGGCTGGGGACATGGAGTCTAACTATACCGTCAGACAAGGCGCTGTCTTCTACTCCTAATACCTACGATGTGGGTGTTGATGTAGGTTATGGCACTTCTCTTGCAACGATAGATAAGCATACTAATGACAATACGACAAATGAATTAGTGATAAACGGTTTGCCCGCTGATATCACTGCACCGACTATGACCAAAATTGAACGGCTGAATCCCACAGGGGAGAATATTACCTCTGCGGCATTGGCACTTCAGGACTTTGTTGATTTCAAAGTCACGTTCAGCGAACCGGTCACTAATCTTGATGTCAGCGATTTTCAAATTACCGGGGCTGGTAGCACTGGTTCTTCCATATCATCGGTCATTCAATCAGGTTCCAACACTTATACCATCCGTATTGCAGGGATTCCTTCAACTAATTTAGGCATTCTTGATCTGAATCTTTTGGCAACTGCGCAAAGCAATGTGGTTGA
>CBDTVG010000119.1:0-6253 GCA_965363745.1 uncultured Candidatus Electrothrix sp.
ACAGCCTTTTGGAAAATTTGCTTCAATTTACGGCTAAACTTTTTACCTGACCATCATAATTTGTAACTCTTCCATTTTATTTTCCTGACAATGTTGATTTTATTTGTCAGAATAATAAATTATGAACGACAAGAGCAATGGTTCGGTAATTTTTCTTATTCAGGATATCTGTACGATGCTAAATGATTGAAATTATTCTGATTGATAGTTATTACCTCTCCATGTTAACATGCTGAAATTATTATACTAAAAATTATTTACCGAACCATTGTCAAACTCATGATATTTTTTTTGGCAGGATTGAAGACAGGACTGGGGCTGATGCATTATTTTTTCAGACCGAGATTATACATAATATTACTCAGGCACTTGCATCACCGGTGCCAAAATGAATTTCAGCAGGCACCGGTAAAGATATTATTTCCGTATTACACTGCCTGCGCCTGTTGTCCTTGTTTTAACATCGGCCACCCCATCGCCTCTCGTTGCTCCACATAATGTTTTGCCACCTGACGAGCAATATTACGGATACGACCGATATAGCGGGTTCGTTCAGAAACACTGATAGCCTTACGGGCATCCAGCAGATTAAAGGTATGCGAACATTTCAAACAATAATCATAGGCGGGGCGGATCAGATCTTTTTCCACCAGCTTCAGGGCTTCCCGTTCATAATTATCAAAGCTGGTGATCAGGTCGCTGACATTGGCTTCTTCAAAATTAAAGGCTGAAAACTCCCGCTCCGCCTGAAGAAAAATCTGACCATAGGTCATATCCTTATTCCACTGAATATCGTAGACAGATTCCTTTTTCTGAAGATACATGGCGATCCGCTCTAAGCCATAGGTAATCTCCACCGTAATCGGCTTGAGATCAATGGAACCGGCCTGCTGGAAATACGTGAATTGGGTAATTTCCATGCCGTCAAGCCAGACCTCCCAGCCGAGGCCCCAAGCTCCGAGGGTAGGAGATTCCCAATCGTCTTCCACAAAACGGATATCATGTTCCAGCAGGTTGAGACCGAATCCCTTGAGACTTTCCAGATACATTTCCTGGACGTTGCCGGGCGAAGGCTTTATCACCACCTGATACTGATAGTAATGTTGCAGGCGATTGGGGTTTTCGCCGTAGCGTCCGTCAGTAGGGCGACGAGAGGGCTGCACATAGGCGGCTTTCCAAGGTTCGGGTCCCAGAGCCTTGAGCAGGGTGGCCGGATGAAAAGTACCGGCACCGACTTCCATATCATAAGGTTGCATGATAACGCAGCCCGCCGAAGCCCAATGAGTATTTAGGGCGGAGATAATATCTTGAAAATACATGGTATGTATAACCCGTTCCTGTCTTATTCTTTAATAAATTATAGGGGTATTGATAATCCTGAATCAATATTATTAATGGCTGGTAATCTACCACAGCAGGCAATAGCGGTAAATGATTTTGTGGAATTACTCAGCTTATTAACAAGGCCATTTTCAATGGCTATAAAATATCAGTCTGTTTCATGTGCCCGAACAGTAACCTTTTTATTGAAGCTGTACGGCTTGCGAGCAATACCATCGCCGTTGATGAGCGTCAGGGTAATGACGTACGTACCAGGCTTTTGAAAAAGATGACTGACAGCTACGCCTTCCGCTCTGCTCTTGTCGCCGAAATCCCAGTGATACGTCCAGCTACCCTCGTCCGTGATCAGCTCTGCTTGAAAAAACACCTCATCTCTGGCACCACCGCTGAAGACCTGTTCCGGTTCATGCTGAATTTTTGCTTCAGGCGGGGGAAACACGGTCACTGCAATCTCTCTGCCGCCTGCAAGACAGTCCGGCATCTCTGCGCCGCCAGTCAGATGGAGACGGGCCGTATAGTTGCCGGGTTTGCTGTAGGTATGGCGGAACACCCGCTCCTCACTAACTGTTCCATCTCCGCTCTTCCAGCTAAACAGCGGCTGAATGCCGGTATCTTCCGACAGTAAGGGGGTAATGCTCACTTCCTCACCAGCAAGAATAGTCAATTTCTTCGGCAAAACAAGCTCCGGCAGGCTGAGAACCTGCACAGTCAGCGTCGGGCCGGGCTGACCATCCACCACGGTATGGATTTCCCGCACCCCGGCCTGCCTGAAGGTCGCCTGCACCTCATTGCCCTGCCCTTTCAACGCATTGCCAAAATTCCAGCTCACTTGCTCTGGCTGGTCGGCCTGATCAATCAAGGTATAGTGGACAGCTTGATTGACACAGACCTGATCCGGGCCTTGGATCTGCAAGGATGGTTGCCCGATAACAAAAATAGGCAACTCGGTCTGGGCCTTGTTGCAAGAAAGATTGGTGTCATCCTCAACCGTCAGGCGGACAACATATTGACCCGGTTGTTTGAAGCTATGCTGGACAAACCAGCCTTCGGCCTGCTGACCATCGCCAAAATCCCAGCTCGCCTTGTTGATCACCCCGTCTTTATCCATGCTTTTGGTAGCGGAGAAATGGAGCAAGGTGTTCGGCAGCACCGCCTGCGGGGTTTCCAAGTTCATCGCCCGCCCGGCCACGCTCCAGCGGATGCGGGGAACCGGCGGCTGATTGATCTTAATTTTTTGGCTATTCTTCGAACTACTGCAAGTCCTGTTTTTCGGAGTGCTGACTTTGAGGCGCACGGTATAGCGGCCTGCCCTGCCGTAGCTGTGCTTGACCAAGACTCCGCTACCGGTCGTGCCGTCGCCGAAATCCCAGCTATATTGAGCAGCTTCACCATTAACCGCTGCCGACTCTGAGGCATCAAAAGTCAGAGCCTCGCCAATACAGCTATCACCTGCTTTGAAGTTTGCCTGCGGCGCGGCCAAGACCCGCACCTTGCGCTCATCTTCCGCCTGATTGTCGCATCTGCCCGACTCAGGCGTTTTGACGGTCAGTCTGGCTGCATACAGGCCCGGCTCTTTGTAGATATGATTGGTTTTCGCCCCCACATCAGCACTGCCGTCGCCGAAATTCCAAGCGTAGCTAATAATCGAACGTTCACCACCGGTAGAGGCGGAACCGTCAAAGGCCACAGGAGCATTGCCGCACACCTCAATATCTTCCCCAGCCTTAGCTAAGGGCGCAGCAAGGAGATGGATGTTTTTCCGAGCCTGACCGGCGTTGCAGTCTAAACCCGAATCATCAAACACAGTCAGGCTGACGGGATAGTTACCCGCCTTGTCGTAAATCCGAAGAGGGTTTGCATCTTCCACCATCTGGCCATCGCCGAGATCCCAGACATAGCGCAACGGCCCGCCCTCCGGGTCGCGGGACAGCGAGCCGTCAAAAAGGACATGCTCACCCACACAAAACAGCTCGCCGTCTGTACGGATGACCGCTTTTGGCGGGCCGTTCACCTGCACGGTGATCTGCTTGACATTGTTGCTGTTGCCCAACCCAGTGTTGTCATCCACTCGCAGGCTGACCGGATACAGACCCGGAGCGGCAAACTGATGGCTGACAGTTACGCCTTGGCCACTGCTCTGGTCGCCAAAGTCCCAACGATAGGCAAGCGGATCCTGATCAGGATCTGTGCTGGCCGAGCCGTCAAAGAGCACAAGCTGTTCACAGGTATGAACATCCTTGCCCGCATCAGCCTTGGGCGGGAAATTGACCGCTACTGTCTGATTTGCGGTGGCGGTATCGTTGGTTGCGCCGCTGTCATCCTGCACGGTGAGCACGGCCTGATACCGGCCCGGCTTTGCGTAAATATGCTGCACCTTTCTGCCTTGGCCCTTGTTGCCGTCACCGAAATCCCAACGATAGGCTCTGATACTGCCGTCAGCATCAGCCGAACCGGAAGCGTCGAGCAAGATTTCCTTACCCGGTTCGACACGCGACAGGGTTCGCATTCGGGCAATCGGTTGGCTGTTGACTGTCACGGTGAGGTAATCGCTGTGGCTTGCGTCGTTGTTGTCCACGACCGTCAGGCCGACCTGATATTGGCCCGACCGGGTAAACTGATGGGAGAATTTTTCTTCTTTGTGTTGCCGCTCCCGCACCTGCCAAGTGAATGAGCTGATCGTGCCGTCCGGGTCTATGGAGCGGCTACCGTCAAAATGCACGGTGCCGCCCGGCGCAATAAGCTGATCCGGCCCGGCATCAGCCACCGGCGGTGAGTTGACCCTGATTTCTCTTTGCACCGCCTGCACTGCGCTGGCACATCCCGAAGCGTCTGTCACCCGCAATTGCACGGTGTAGATGCCTGGCAAAGGATAGACATGACTGACCGTCATGCCGTCAGCCTTGCCGCCGTCGCCGAAGTCCCATTGATAGGCGATAATCGTATCATCCGCATCGCTTGATTTGGAGGCATCAAAGACCACCTGGCTGCTGTTGACGATTGCAGGCATGATGATGACCGGCACGGGCGGCGCATTGACCCGTACTGTCTGTTCGCAGGATTGATCGGCATTACCGACCCCGGAGTCATCCGTAGCCGTCAGCCGCACCGTGTAGAGGTTAGGTTGGGCATAGGTATGATTGACCTCTTCGCCCTGCGCTGTGTTACCATCGCCGAAATTCCAGATGTATGAACGGATCTTGCCGTCCGCATCACGGGATTTGCCGCCGCTGAAGCTAATCAAGGACTCGACGGCGACAACCAAAGGGGAGGCAGTAATAACCGGCTCAGGAGCGGCGTTGATGACAATCGTGTCGACCGCCTCATTCGTGCCATTGCTGAGATTGGAATCATCCCGTACTTGCAGACGGACAGTATAAACACCGGGTTGTGTCCAAGTATGTTGAACGGTTTCACCGGTTCCGGCTTCGGTTCCGTTGTCTTGTTCGCCAAAATCCCAAGCGTAGGCAATGATTGCGTCGTCGCTGTCCAAGGATTCGCCCGCATCCAGCATCACCACCTCGCCCGGAGCAGCCACTTTCTTAAACGTAAACTGGGCCAGTGGGGCGGCGTTGATCAGGATACTGTGACTGGCTTGATCGCTTGTGCACAGACCCGGCCCGTCATCTTTCACCATCAGCCGCACCTGATACAAACCGGGCCGGGAAAAGCTGTGCCTTATTGCCGGACCGTTGTCTTTACGATCCTCGCCGAAATTCCAGCGGTACCGGGTGATCTTGCCGTCCGCATCGGCTGACGCACTACCATCAAAAAAGACTTTTTCATCAGGGGCGGCACTGGCCGGAGCGGCAATATGGGCCTTGGGCGGAGCGTTGACCGTTACATAAATATCCAGCTTGGCCCTGTCAGCGACAAAGCCGGAATCGTCCCGCACCACAAGCCTAGCTATGTAGTTGCCCGGTTGCTGAAAATCATGGGTGATGCGACTACCTGTGGCGGTGCTTCCGTCCGCAAAATGCCACTCGAAAGCAAGCTGATCATCGTCTTTGTCCACAGTGCCGGAGGCATCAAGCACTACTTTGTTGCAGGCGGACAGCGGCGTTACGGTTATTTTCGGTTCCGGGATATGATTGGCAGGCGCAAGAAAGACCGGCAGTTCCAAGGGGATTTCGTTGCCCTGATCATCCTCAAGCCATAATTGGACATAATTCACCTTGGTGGAAGACAGCACCACTGCGGCGGTTTTGCCCTTCTCCTCCGCAACTATGGGGATTCGAGTGAACTGTATTGTCTTATTCTCTGAGGCGTTGATCGGCACCTGCGGACGCACCGGGGAAGAAAAATGGATACGTCCGCCAAAATTGGCTGTATCAGCATCAAAATTGGTGATGTTGATATAATCGCTTGTTGCAGGTACGGTGAAACGAATTTCCGTGTCCAAGGACGGCGCGTCCGGCACTTGCACGTTCACTGCCGGAGAAAAAAGACGGAGACCGGGCACCGCTGTGTTTTTCTTTTCATCCGCTGAGATGAAGAGCTGAAATTTGTTATTGCCGGGGCCGGAAATGCCGTCCACAATCAGCTGAAACAGAATGCGGCCATCAGGGAGCCTGCCCGCAACAGGATTAAGGGCGGCAATGCTGCGCCAGCGGCTGTCGTAGAACTGATTTTCGCCTAGCTCCAATGCGGCCAGCGGTGGCTGATTCGGCAGCGGGTCTTCGATCTTGCGCAAGGATTGCTTGATGCTCCGACCTCCGTACACAAGATAGCGAATCTTGGAATCCTTATAGTGAAGATCAAGGGTGCCGCCGAAATCAGCATCAAAGATGCGAACAAAGAGCTTCTCTTTATAACTGCCGTCCACGGAAAAATAGAAGACAAAACGTTGGAAATTCTCCTCTATGACTTCCGGGCCGGTGGTGATGAAAAAGTTCTGTTTTTCCGCCAGCGCATT
>CBDTVG010000120.1:0-6241 GCA_965363745.1 uncultured Candidatus Electrothrix sp.
GAAGCCACGGAGAAATACTTCTTCCCCTGCTCAAGGCATTCCTTTTTATAGGTGCCCGCCACCGGATGCTGAAAGCGGGTGGGATTGGTGGAGTTCCCGGTGATGGAGACATCAACCCCTTCATGATGATTAATGGCCACGCCTTCTCGAACATCATCAGCACCAAAACAGCGCACTTCCGCCCGGTCGCCCTCAGAAAAGGCCTTCTTCGATTCAATGGCCAAAGTGCTGGCAGCGTAATCAAACTGGGTTTTCACATAGGTGAAGCCGTTGATTCGAGAAATGATATAGGCCGCATCCTTGCCTAAGCCGTTGAGGATCACCCGCAACGGTTCCGTGCGTACTCGGTTGGCGAATTTGGCAATGCCGATAGCCCCTTCCGCAGCGGCAAAGGACTCATGTCCGGCCAGAAAGGCGAAGCAATGGGTTTCCTCGTTGAGCAGTCGGGCCGCTAAATTACCGTGGCCAATCCCTACCTTGCGGTTTTCGGCCACCGAGCCGGGAATGCAGAATGACTGCAAACCGATGCCTAAGGTCGAGGCGATCTTCACCGCTTTGGTCTGGCCTTTTTTCAGGGCAACAGCCGCTCCGGCAATATAGGCCCAGCAGGCGTTTTCAAAGCAGATGGGTTGCACCTCTTTGACGATAGTGTACACGTCCACCCCGGCATCCGTACACATCTGGCGGGCTTCAGATAGGTCAGTAATGCCGTATTCGGTCAGGGCCGCGTTGATCTTGTCGATTCTTCGTTCGTATCCTTCAAACAATGCCATGATGTCTACTCCTGCCGGGGATCAATAGTTTTCACCGCATCACCGAACCTACCGTAGGTGCCGGTGGCCTCTGCCATTGCCGTGGCCGGATCAACGCCTTTTTTAATAGCGTCCATCATTGGTCCTAATTTGACAAATTTATAGCCGATGATTTCATCATCCTTGTCCAAGCCCAGCTCCATAACATAGCCTTCAGCCACTTCCAGATAACGGGGGCCTTTCAGCTTGGTGCCGTAGGTGGTTCCGGTTACCGTGCGTAACCCCTTGCCTAAATCCTCAAGCCCGGCTCCGATAGGCAACCCACCTTCGGAAAAGGCTGATTGACTACGACCATAGACGATCTGCTTAAACAGCTCTCGCATGGCCACGTTGATGGCATCGCAGACCAGATCGGTGTTCAGCGCCTCAAGGATGGTCTTGCCCGGCAGAATCTCCGAAGCCATAGCTGCGGAATGAGTCATACCGGTGCAGCCGATGGTCTCGATCAGGGCTTCCTCGATAATCCCCTCCTTGATGTTCAGGGTCAGCTTGCAGGCCCCCTGATGGGGAGCACACCAGCCTACGCCGTGGGTCAGTCCGTTGATATCTCCAATTTGACGCACTTGGTTCCATTGCCCTTCCTGGGGAATGGGTGCGGGCCCGTGATTTGTCCCTTGGACAACACAGTGCATCTCCTTTACTTCAGAAGAGTAGTTCATAATGGGTCTCCACAGTGAATGAATAATAAACCGGAATACATAATACTATAATCGGGTAAAAATACCATGAGAATATAGCTCTCCAGGCCGCACCAAATCTCTGAACAGCGGGGAGCGACACATACAGGTCGCTTATTTGCCGACAAATATATTTTTTTACCCGATAAAATGAGGCCGCCGCCCTATTGCAAGGCAGGTTGAAATATATTGTTTATAACAAGCAATTGTGAAGATCATGGTGTCATCCCCCGGAAATAAATCAGGTCAGCCGTCCTTGTATACAGTTTGATAATGTCGGGGGAATGGTTTCCTGTTGAGCTTTCAGATCGCATCCATTATCATCATATTGTCCTGACCGCATGAGAGGAGGTATATCGCCGTGCAATGGCAGATTGCCTTAAAAATTGACCGCATCAAGCAACGTCAGCAAAGGCTGGTAAATCTATGTTCGGTGTACTTAAAAATTCTGGGTGCGCAATGGCTCCCGAAGAACGCCTGGAATGGACAGGACATGTCTGCGGCTTGTGTTTAACTCTGAAGAACCGCCACGGCCATTTCTCACGCCTGACCACCAATTATGATGCCGCTCTGCTCTCGGCTTTGTATGATGCCCAGACATTGAGTCCTCAGAGCGAACGTCTCAGTTATTGCCCGCTCCGCAACTCATTCAAGGCAAAGGTCATCGCATCCGATAATCCTGGGGTGCGGTATGCGGCCTCAATGGCTCTGATGATGGCTTCAAGCAAGATCAAAGACCATATTCTGGACAACGAAACAGGCTTGAGGCATATACGAGGCATCGCAACAGGTGTCGCCGACAGATGGATGCGGTCGGCACGAAAAAACGCCGCTGTTTTGGGCTTTGATGCTGATCGCATTGAGCATCAGGTTCATCGCCAAATAGAGGTGGAAGCTCAAAAGAATCGGGATTTTTTTCTGTATGCTGAACCCACAGAGCTCGCCGTCGGTGCCGCTTTTGAGCATACCGCCGTTATGGCTGACCGGCCCGAAAACAGAGATGCTCTGCGCAAAATGGGGAATATGTTCGGTCGAATCATATACCTTTTGGATAGTTATGAAGATTATGCTAGTGATATTGAAGCGCATAAATTCAATGCCCTGGCAGCGTCTTTCACGGAAACGGAATGGCGAGCCCAGGCTGTCGATATCTTTCACCAGGCCTATGGAGCGCTGAAGAAAAATTTTCAACGACTGGATCTACCCCGGCCCGACCTGGTTCATGCCCTGCTCATCCGAAAATTAAAGCGGACCGGACAGAGGAACCTGCAAATCTGTAAGGAGATGCCTGAAAGTTGTTGCCTGCCAGGGTTACAGACGGCAGGCGATCCGTCTACGCCATTGAGTGACCCAAAATACCGAAAAAAGAAAAATTCGGAGTGCGCATGCGACTGCTGCTGTTACGGCTGCGACGCTTGCAGTGGATGTGACGGATGCAGCGGCTGTGATTGTTGCGGCGCATGCGATTGCAGCTGTTGAACCCGGCGAATTGATCAACAACAAAATTGAACCATACTCCTGTCCCTCGCTTCGAGTCTCCCCCTCCAATCAAACAAAAACAAAAAACCATGCTGAAACCAAGTCTGCGCAACAGATTTATCCTTTATTTCCTGCCCCTGATTTCCGGTATCCTGATCCAGGGCGGATACTGCGTTTATACATTTTCCACGATTCATAATCATTTTGACAGCCTGCAACAGGATGCCGCTGCCAATGCCTCGGCCATGCTGGATCTTAAAAACTTATTGCTTTCCATCGAAGCGGGAATGCGGGAACGGATCATAGATAGAAATATGCTGGCCGAAAAGGCCGCCCAGCTGAATAAAATTATTACCGCCCATACCGATCATACCCATCAGGAATCAGATTCCGCTGAAAAAGTCGCCCATGAGATGCAGCATCATGATATTTTTGTAACGACCCTGTCTAAATATATCCTTAATGAAGCAAAAACCGGCTGGCAGACAGCAGAGTTTTCCGAGATAGCGGATGCGATTCAGGAGGAACTGACGGCCTTGGAATTGGTTATTGATCAGCATCTTCAGTTGCATTTACAGCAGTTAAGTACAACTGAGGAATTCGTTAATGAGAAATATCAGCATGCCCTTGTCGTTATCACCCTGACCAGCGCGGCGGTCATCCTGTTGACGATTCTGGTTTTTATCCTAATGATGCGTTCTATTCTCGGACCGGTTAAAATTCTTCAGGAAGGAACCCGGCAAATCGGTACGGGAAATTTGGGGTATAGGGTGAGGATTAATACCGGGGACGAATTTGAATTTCTGGCCAGAGAATTCGCCAAAATGGCTGAAGAGCTGTCCCGCTATCACGAAGACCTTGAAACAAAGGTGCTGAAAAGAACCGCAGCTCTGCAACAGGCCAAAGAACAGGTTCAGAATCTTTCTCAAAAATTACTGACTGTTCAGGAGAACGAACGTCAGCAGATTTCTCTCTACCTGCACGACAACGTGGCGCAGAATCTTTCCTCTCTCAAAATTTCCGGCGAGGCGTTGTTACGGGATGCCGCCGAGGGCGACATGCCCGGTCAGCAGGAAATACATGACTGGACAGGACTGCTTGATCATTGTATCAAGACAGTGCGTGAGCTTTCCTATAATTTGCGTCCGCCCGGTCTTGAGCAGATAGGCTTGGCCAGCGCCATAGCCGATTACTGCCGGGATTTCAGCAAAAAAAACAACATGGTCGTCCATTTTACCAGAGCCGGAGTTGACAATTTGCAGTTTGAATTCGATGATGCGATCAATGTTTACCGGTTGGTACAGGAAGGTCTGAACAATGTAAAAAAACACGCGGCTGCCACTAAAGCTGAAATTCGCCTGATAGCGTCCCATCCGAACATCATTCTCCGTATGGAGGATGACGGTTGCGGCTTTGAGCCTGAGCAAGGCTATCGAAAGGCCTTGGAAAACAAACGCTTCGGTCTGTTGGGCATGGAGGAACGGGTTCGGATGATGCAAGGAGTGTTTAAGGTTCACTCCGCCCCTGAGAAGGGAACAAAGATCATTGTTGAATTTCCAGGCCCGGTCGCACCTGAAGAACTTACGGACAACATTGAACTGAACTTAGACGAGTGCGAATCATGAAAAAACTAGTCCTTATTGATGATCACGATACCTTTCGGGCAAGCCTCAGACAGCTCATCAGCAAATATACTGACTTTGAAATTGTCGGGGAGGCCGCAGATGCGCAGCAGGGGGAGGCGGTTGTCCGGGAGACACAACCTGATTTAGCAATCGTTGACCTCTCTCTGCCCGACAAAAGTGGGATTCAGCTGACCAGAATGCTCAGAGGCGCAGCCCCGGATATCGGAATTGTCATTGTCAGTATGCATTCAAAAATTGATTATATCCTCAACGCTCTGCGAGCTGGAGCGTTAGGCTATCTGGTTAAAGAATCCGTCTCGGAATGCCTGCCCGCCGCCCTTGATGCCACCCTGCGGGGTGAATATTATCTTGATGCCGCTCTTTCGCGGGAGATCGCCCCTAGGTTGCTGGAGGCAGCTGAGGTGACGGATATATCGGACGTAACCTACGGTGGCCTGACCGCACGGGAGCAGGAAATATTTCGTCTTCTGGCCCAGGGGAACACCGCTGCGGATATAGCGGATAAACTCTGTATCAGCACAAAAACCGTGACCAATCACCGGGCCAATATTTTAAGCAAGCTGGACCTGCACAGCACTCCTGATTTAGTTCGCTATGCTGCGAAGTTAGGAATTCTTGACGATCTGACCTGAACATTTTTTGCAAAGTTCCTCCCTTCATCGCTCAATCGTTTTTTAGATAAAGAATAATTTTTTCTTGACAGCGGATCTGAACAATGCTCTAATAATACAAATGATGAAAAAGTATTACTTGCTCTTTTCCTTCTGTAAGATTGGTAACACTTTCTTGTTTTTCTTCATTCTTTTCTCATGCGCTGTTCTCAGCCGGACACTCCTCCTGTCCGGCTGAGGATACAGGCATCTCCGCTTTTTTGTTTCCCTTGCCCGGTCTTCGGGATATTTTCCCGGTAAAATGAGGCTGAGACCTTATTGTGCGGGTGCCGTGAATATGTTTTAAGTCATGAAATTTTTTCTTTGATCAGAATTCATCAACAAAAGAGATAATCATGACCTACGAATTATTCATGCTCTACTGCGGCGCAATCACCCTTGGCGCATTCCACGCCTTTGAGCCGGGGCACGGTAAAACCTTGATTGCGGCCTACATGATTGGCACCAGAGGCAAGGCTTGGGACGGCTTTCTTCTCGGTGTGATTGTCACGGTTACCCATACCTTCAGCGTAATTTTACTTGGGATTATTGCTAAAATCCTATCTAAAACCTACTCGGACGAAATACTCCATGACTGGCTCGGCCTCTTCTCAGCCACGATTATTCTGGCTGTAGGAGTGTGGATGCTCCGACAGCGGCTTTCCGGCAAGAGTACTCATCAACATGTGCATCTCTTCGGCAAAGGCCATAGTCATGAACATCACCATCCCCATGAACACCCGCATGTTCATGAGGATCGGAAAGATGCTGATCATCCACATGCCCTTGATCACAGCCACGAGCAGGATCATACAAAGACGCATGAGCATACCCACCAACAGAACCACCAAGAACAACACAGCCACGAACACCATCATCCACATGTGCATCCCCATACGCATGACAGCTATCATGAACATACCCATCAAGAAGACCAGGAAGATAAGAAAAATCAGGAGGCCGGTAATTCTCATACT
>CBDTVG010000121.1:0-6179 GCA_965363745.1 uncultured Candidatus Electrothrix sp.
AGCAAAAAAATGCGTTCTGCTGAACCTGAAATGTTCATTGCAGGATTTAGGTACTAATAAAATTGGTAAAGGCTATGTGGAGCTATGTCGCATATATCTCGCCCTCTTCCGATATCCTACCCGAACAGGTAAGGAATTCAATATTTTTTTAGCATTCTTCACTGGTCAAGCACCATTTTTTAAAATGATGTTCGGAAAGCGGCATCTTGTGTGCCGGGCAAAAACAAATAACAGCAAACGCTTGCGATACACCGTCTGTGCACAGGGCGGGAAAAAGTTGGATCGCTCCTCAAAAATAGTCATTTTTCTACTGAAATTAGAAATTCGCTTGCAAAAGCACCTCGGCCCATCTACTTTAACAGTGATCATGTTTCATGATGTCAGGGTATGGATTTCCTGAGTGGGATTTAAATCATCAAAAAACTGACCCGGCAGACAAATTATTTTGACGAGGCATTTAGAGACAAGACGTGAACAGACCTAAACCAATCCACATCAATACGGTTGAAGAACTGACCTGTACCAATAAATTTGGCACCTTTTTCGGAGTGACACAGCAGGTCTTTGATCATGTTTGGGGAGCACTCAGCGGCCCGAATAAAAATTCAGTCGCTTATATTTCCATGGAGATAGGGGCGGATCCCGATATTTTTCATCCGATCCAGGATTTTCTTCTGGAACAGAGCTATACAAAAAGTGACAATGCGGTCACTCAGAATCTGCTCAATAAATACCTGAGCGGCTCCAGAAAAATTCCAAACTACAGCGGTGGCTTAGGTGTGCTCGCTGGCGACACCCTGAAGAGTTTTGCGGACACCCACATACCCGTACTGGCAGTCTCGCTTCTTTACCGTGAAGGCTATTTTTCGCAACTCGTTGACTCCAGAGTCGGTCAGATTGATCAGGCCACCAACTGGGATCCGGAAAATACTCCGACTCTGTTTCAGCTACAAGATCCTGAACATCCGGGAGAACCGCTGGAGATCACCGTATCCTTTTTCAATGAATACGATCATCCCACATTAGCCAAGGCCCATGTATGGATGAAAATGGAAGTCAGTGAAGAACTGGATTATTTTGTGCCTGAATTTCTTTTGGACTACTCTATCCCCTCATCTCCGCCCTGGGTTCGAGAGGCCGGTCTGAGGCTGTACAATGCAAAATCCGCCATAATGAAAGCCAACCAACGCCGGATGCTGGGATCAGGCATTCTGCCCCTGATCGAGGCGTTGGGTCTCACCCCTGCCACAATCCATCTCAACGAACAGCATGGAGTCACCGTCACCCTGCACCTGATTCTTCGTCAGCTTGAAAAAACATTAGGATCGAATTACAAATCCAGCATGACAGACGATGATATCACAGCGGCGGCTCAAGAGGTGGCCAAACATATTGTGTACACCATCCACACCCCGGTAAAGGCAGGACACGACAGATTCGCCCGTTCTCTATACACCGGAATCAGCCATGAAACCTGTCATCAAATTCTGAACCTGTTGGCGAGCGATGAGGACTCTCCCAGTGAATACAATTTCACCGCCTTAGCCATGCGGGTCAACCGGGCGGTCAACAGCGTCAGCCGACTGCATCGGGATGTCACCAGAAAGCAGTTCCCTGATTTTGCAGACAAGATAAAGGCTATTACCAACGGTGTGCATCATCTGACGTGGATCAGCAAGACCCGCGCCGAAGTCTTTGACAGCACGGAAGAGCTTGTTGGCTGGCGTGATGATCCGGGTGTTTTCACAAAGATGGCGGTTGACAAGGACGGTCTGTTTCAGCAACGGCTACGGGAGGCTTGGTCTCAGGACAACCTGACACTGATTGAGTATGTCAATAACATGCTGTCGGAACACCGCACCCAGATGGATACGACTTGGATTGATCCTCCCAACTATCTGTCGCACATGCGGGACGGCATACGTAAAGAAATTCGCCTGCTCCCTGATGTGTTCACAGTTGGCTTCGCCCGACGATTTTCCACCTACAAACGGGCGGATCTTGTGTTTGACAATATCCCGGAGCTGGCGGATATTATGGTGAAAAACAACTGGCGGATCAACTTTTTGTTCGCTGGCAAAGCGCATCCCCAAGATGAACCGGGAAAATCAGTTCTCAAGCTTATTTTAGATAATCAGGAGGAGCTGTATACCCGTAGCAACGGTCTGGCCCAACTAATTTTCATCCCCGGTTATGACATGAAAATCGCCAAGATGATGGTTGCGGGTGTCCATACTTGGCTCAACAGTCCCAAACGGCCCTTAGAAGCATCAGGAACCAGCGGCATGAAAGCGGCTATGAACGGTGTTCCCAACCTGAGCGTTATGGACGGCTGGTGGGTGGAAGGCTATCATGAAGGAGCCACGGGCTGGAAATTCGGTTATGAAGGGCCACTCAAGGCGGACAGCCTGAGCGAAAGCCCGGAAACCTTGCTGTACGCTGAGGATTCTCAATCGTTCTACCGTCTTTTGCCCAAAGTTCTTAAGCTTTTTTATGAACATCAGAACAAATATTTAGAGATCGCCGTCAATAATCTGCGCCTCAATGTGCCTATTTTCAACACCCACCGGATGGCCGCTGAGTATGTTCGTAAATATGACATCAAACTTGCTCCTGAAACCGCCGCACGGATAGACGGGTTTCAGAAACTTTACCAAAGTGATACCGCTGACACCTGAAAAGGTAAAAGCGGGCAAACAGATAAGGAGAACCGCCATGGCTCGCCACATCAATCCGAGCAGATCCACCAATAACGCCATTGATGCCCTTGACCGCAAACGGGAAAGGGAACGCCGTTTTATTCTCAACAAGGCTAAAGACAATGCGCCGGAACTGGCGATAAAGTTGGTTCAACGGCTTCTGGATGAGCATATTATCGAAACAAACGATATGCATGCTATTCAGCAGGGCGTTGAACGACAACTACGCGAACCGGCCGATATGGAAGAATTCGAGATTCGTTTAAAAATCGCTGACTTTCGGACATTAGTGCCCGACCCGAACATCCTCACTCTCTACCTGACAGCCTATATTATTGATGATTTAATTAATCATCCAAAAATACAGGATGTTTTTGGAGATGATCTGGATGTTTACAATACGGTGGACTCGGTTCTCAGCAAGCTAAAAAGACAATAATTACAACACAAAAATACGTCCACCGACATAATCGCTTACAAAAATGACTCTTTCACAAAACGGTACGCCCACCCTGCTCTTCGCCAACAATCGAGGTGAAATTATTGACTATGATGGCCTGAGCATGGCCGGGGCGAGCGGCGCATTTTTTAATTGCCCAGATCAGAGTGAACTCATTGAACTGCCTGAAGGTAGTGAGCTTTTTGTCCTGCCGGGCAGATTACCTGTCGGCATTGAACCGGGCACCGGAGAACCCGCATTACTGGATCGCAATCCCTATAACGGCGAAACGGATATCTCCGCCGTAGCGGCCTTCATGGCTCCGGCCTATACTGCTGTGTACACCTCCGCCTATCAAAGCAAGGACAAGGCACCCTTATTGCCCTTGTTTGCTTACACTGCGGTCGGCTGGCTGGACGGTAAATTTTGGGTGGCCGCCTTTCGTAGTGACCAAGATATTCGCCAAGATGCGGCTGAATTTGACCAAGAAAGCATTCAGAAAAAAACAGCGAAAAAGCTCAAAGAAAATAAAAAAAACCGTCTCATCCAGCACCTCGGCAAATGTTGCCTTACCTACGGTTGCCCTGCGGCCCGCAATTACTTTCTCGGTCGCTGGGAAGCTCCTTTGCCCAGTTCCCCGGTCTGCAACGCCTCTTGCATCGGCTGTATATCTCTACAACCTTCCGGTTGTTGCCCTTCCACGCAAGATCGAATTCGCTTCGTGCCCACAGCACAGGAACTTGCCGAGATAGCGATTCCCCATCTGGAAACCGCTCCCCGCCCAGTGGTCAGCTTCGGCCAAGGATGCGAAGGGGAACCCTTACTTCAGGCGACAACTCTGGAAAAATCAATTCGCCTGATACGGCGAACAACAGACAAGGGTACGATCAACCTGAATACCAACGGTAGCTTGCCTGACGTTGTGGCAAAGCTGGCTCAGGCCGGTCTTGATTCTATCCGAATATCCATAAACTCTGCCCGCCCGGAGTATCATCAACGCTATTATCGCCCTTCCGGTTTTTCTTTTGCCGATGTGCGTCAGTCCATTGCAGTGATGAAAGAGGCGGGAAAACATGTTGCTCTCAACTATTTTATTCTACCCGGCTTCACTGACGATCAGGAAGAGTATGCGGCCCTGTGCAAACTTATCGCCTCCTGCAGCCCGGATCTGATCCAGTTGCGCAATTTGAATATAGATCCAGAACATTATCTCCAAGCGGTTCAGCATACACCGTCCCAACCGGGAATGGGCATGCTCCATTGGCTCCAATGCCTGCGCGAACAATTCCCGGCACTCCAATTCGGCTATTTTAACCCCTCTTTGCTCTGAGTGCCCCTTGAGACGTGAGACGACTTACCGCACAAAATAAACACACACTGCACAACAGCGGCGGCACTGCTACTCTATAAAGCTCAATCCTCAGCCAGCAATGCGGCAACTTCCCCTAATTGCCGTTCAGCTTCCCGCATACCCTTTTCGTCATTACGCTGAAAAAATTCCTCGGCCCGTTGCCAAGCCTCGCCGACTGAAGTCGCATTCTGCACCTTGACCGCCAAGTTATGCCCGAAAAAATAATTATCAGCGAAATAATGGGTGAATTCCTTCAGCCTGCCCAGCCGGCGTTCGGGAAGAAAGCGTTCGGTCAACGCCGAAACAAAATCAGCATAAACAGCGGGCAGACAAATTTTCACCGGCGGAATATCAAGGCCGTACACCTCTCTAGCGATATCGGCAAAAAGCCAAGGAGTGAAGGCCGCACCACGCCCGATCATCAAGCCATCCGCCTTGCTGATCCGCAAACATTTTTCAGCATCAGCCACAGACAAAACAGAACCATTGGCGATCACCGGAATCGAGAGCCATTCCTTAACCTTGGCTACCCACGGCCAATGCGGTTTCCGGCAAAACGGTTCTTTACGCAATCTTGCATGAACCGTCAATAGGTCAATCCCCTCCCCTTCCAACATCAAACAAAAATCACGTAATTTTTTTTCGGCAAACGATTCACCGAGTCGGATTTTCGCTGTTAGGGGTAACGATGTTTGTCGTCGGGCCTCAGTCACAATTTTCCGTACCTGTTCCGGTGTATCCATCAGGGAACTTCCGCCGCCCGCCTGACGCACCCTTGGGGCGGGACAGCCTAAATTAAGATCAACAGCATCCGCATTTAAACGATGCAGAACCTCCAACGCTGGCGCAACCTCAGCAACCGCTGTCACCAATAATTGATAAGAGAGCGGTGTTTCTCGGTTTGTCCGAAAAAGAAACGGGGAAAGCTGTTCGTTCTCAGTAGGTAATCGTCGAGCGGCCAGCATCTCCGTGGATAGCAGTCCCACCCCGCCAAAATCCAAGAGAAGGGTTCGCAACGCTGAATGGGTCAAACCGGCCATGGGAGCCAGTAGGAGCGGAGGATCAAGAAGAATATTTTTTATTCTCAGTTGGTCTGAACTCATGAAAAGTTTCCTGTATTTTCAATAAGGTCCAGAGAAAAAAGAATGCGATGTTCTTGATTAACCTTGACAAATTAAATAATAGCTTTATATATACTATTGATAATAGTTATCTTATTAGAATATCGTTATCGGCTTTCCGGCATCCAGCAGCCTTCCACACCCGATATCATCAAAAAATCTTATCCAACAGGGGAAATTAAATTTTTTTTCCACGCTGCACGGCAAGCAAAGGCTCATTTTATCAATCCAACGTAATAGTGCATATTATGAAGAAACCGGAATTTATGATTCGCCTAACAACCCAGCGTCAAATCCTGCTCGAAGAACTTTCTAAAAAAAACTATCATCCAACCGTTTGTGACATCTATAAAATGGTACAAAAACGCCTGCCCAAAATCGGGTTGGGAACAGTGTACAGGAATCTGGAGTTAATGGCCGCAAAAGGCATAATTGTCAAACTCGAAGTTGGCGGTGCTCAAAAACGCTTTGATGCCATAACAACACCCCATTACCATATTCGCTGTTGTACATGCGATAGAGTGGATGATATTGAAGTAAAAATTTTTGAAAATTTGACGAAAATTGCC
>CBDTVG010000122.1:0-6051 GCA_965363745.1 uncultured Candidatus Electrothrix sp.
AACAACTGTTCATTTTTTTAGCTCAGCAATTCATTTTGGCGAAGGTATTGTTCTGATTTGTAAATTGATTTTCACAGGGCAGGGTGTAACCTAGTGCTCTGTAAAGTTTAAAAAGTAGGGCTGACTGTATTGTAACTAATTAATTTTCAGTTGCAAATTGAGCACCCCTATTTTAAAACTTAGTCATGACGAAGCACTAGTGCTTTGTCAGAACTTAATTTCAGGGTAGACAGATTTTAATTTGCACCGGGCGTCAGTAATTTTCATTTGCCAATCGACACCACGTTGGCTGTTGTTCATATCGGTTGACCATGCGGCAACTCTTTCTGTAACGTCTCGATATCTCCGATACGACGACTGGAAAGACATTGTCGAGTCATGGAACTTAGGAACAGAAATTAAATAACTGCTATATTTCGTGCAGGCGACACGGTCACCGTGTGTTGCCCGGCTAGACAAATGGAGCAGTTATTAAATTCTCATTCCTTAGCTCGTTTTCTGCTATATTGAGCCAGCTTCCATGTTTCGGGGTGTAACAAAACTCAATCCGGCGCACTAATGCACGGGCACGGTCGGGAGCAAAAGCCTCATAAAACGCTCCTTTGGTATGGGTATTGAGATTGTCGCAAACCAACGTGGTCTTTTCACATTCCGCATAGCGACCTTCAAGAAGCTGGGCCACTTCGATAGCCCAGTCTATTTTAGTCCGCCGAGGACGAGCAGTGGCTTCACGCCAGCCTGACAGAGGCTCGGTAAACATGAAAATACTGGCTGTGCCGTTCGCTCATACTCATAATCAACGCGTTCAGGATGCTTCTCTGTCGCCGGGATAGGTTCTCGAGTTTCCTTTATCAGTTGAACGGGTTGTTCGTCCATACAAAGAAGAGGTTGGTTGGCATTATACGGTCTTTCATAGGCTTCCAAGACCTCTTCCATATTGGCCGCAAATTCTGAAATCGCTGTGTTGTTTTCCATATCTGCTGCCTGATTGATTTATTAAATTCCTTTTTGAGACAGTAGGTTATAAAATATTTTTTTATCTGTCAACGTGCAAAATGTGGGGTATATACAATGTCTTTATATTTTCGTAACTACTCAGCCACTAGATGCGGACTCTGTTGAGACCGAAACTGCCACATATTGTGCTTTTGGTGCGAAAAGGGGCTGTTTTTCTCCATCTCAGATGACCTTATTTCTGCCTGAATCTCTCGTCTTACGCAAGCAAAATACAATATGTTGTGGATGGTATGTGTATACAGGTCGCTATTTAGTGGCTGAGTAGTTACATATTTTCTTCATATTTAAATTTCAAAATCCACCCCCTGAACGTCATGCAACCCCTGAATCCCCTGACCCTGAATCTGCAAGGCCAAATTTTGATTGAGGCCAGTGCCGGAACCGGCAAAACCTACACTATCGCTCTGCTGTTTTTACGCCTGCTCTTGGAAAAAGGCCTGAGCGTTGATGAGATTCTGGTGGTCACCTTCACCAGAGCGGCCACTGAGGAGTTGCGGGACCGAATACGGCAACGTATCCGGGAGGCGCTGGATGTTCTGGAAGGACAGGAGACTGATGATCCTCTGTTGCGGGACTTGCTCGACCGGGCCATTGAGATTATCGCCCTGGATAAGGCCGCTATTCTACTAGGTGATGCGCTAACCCGCATGGATGAGGCAGCAATTTACACCATCCACGGTTTTTGCCAACGGATGTTGCAAGATCATGCCTTTGAATCAGGCGCTCCCTTTGAAATGGAGTTTTTAGAAACAGAACAGCTCCTGCGCAATCGAATTATAGAAGACTTCTGGCGGCGGCGTTTTTATCCAGCCGGTCGGGAGGAAGCCGCCTGGGCGGCCTCGCTTTGGGAATCGCCTGCCGCTCTGCTTGTCGGGCTGGGAGGCCATTTAGGGCGAAACGATGTGGAATGTCTTCCGACTGTCAATGAGGAGAAACTGGCTCGACAGACCGAAGAGGCGGTCTCGCTCTTTGTCAAGGTACAAATTCAGTGGAGAGAAAAAAAAGAGGAAGTTGCGGAGCTGTTGCGGGAAAATAAGCGGCTCTCACGGGATAACAGCAAGGGTTATGGTTTAATACGGCTTGCTTCAGCTCTGGAGGCCTTGGATAGCTTGATTGTCGCTGAAAATATGCCCTGGCTACTGGGGAAGGAATTGGATCTGTTTACAACCAGCAAGATCCAGAGTTCGTTGAAAAAAAACAAACACGAGCCGCCAAGCCATTCCTTTTTTGATCTGTTTGAGGAATTTTTTCGAGCCCATAGCAAAATGAACCAATCTCGAAGGATTCTTGTGCTGCTCCAGGCCAGAAACTGGCTGGGGAATGAGCTTGCCCGACGTAAACAGGAGCGAAGCCAGCTCTCTTTTGACGACCTGCTGACCCAACTTGATGCGGGACTAGAGGGGATCAACGGCGAACGGCTAGCCCGAAGTATCGGCACACGCTTTCCGGTCATCATGGTGGATGAATTTCAGGACACTGATCCGCTCCAATACCGTATTTTCGCCACAGTGTATAGGAATATGAACACCGGGACAGATCAGGAGTACAGGGAGCCTTCAGTCGTCCCCCCCGCAGGCCGAAAGAGTCCTGGCCTTTTCTTAATTGGTGATCCTAAACAGGCTATTTACAGTTTTCGTGGGGCGGACATCTTTACTTATATTCAGGCTCGTCAGGACACACCGACCGAGAATCAGCTGACCATGGCCACCAATTATCGCTCCAGCACACCTATGGTCAGAGCGGTCAACCAAATTTTCGCCCACGAGGCCCCATTTCTTTTTTCCAAAAGCGATATTGATTTTCTAGAGGTTGAGGCGGCGGGTCTGGCGGACAATACTCCTATCCTGCTGGACAATAAACCGCTTGCTGCTTTGACCTGCCTTTTGTTGCCCGAAGGAGAAAAGGGCAAACCCCTAGCCAAAGGCACAGCGGCGGATCTAGCGGCCCGTTTCTGCGCCCATGAGATCGCCGACCTGCTGGCCGCCGGGCTGGCTGGCAAGGCGAAGGCAGGTGATCGCTCCCTGGCGGCGGGTGATTTCGCAGTGCTGGTTCGTACCCATGCTGAAGCGAACCTTGTGCGCAAGGAGCTGAACGCCCTCTCCATCACCAGTGTGTATTACAGTCAGGATTCTGTGTTTTCCAGCAGAGAGGCCCGGCAGGTGTTCACCGTCATGACCTCCCTCAATGATCTGGCGGACAGTGCCTTAATCCGTACCGCCTTGGCGACCGACCTGTTCGGTTACACTGCAGAACGTTTGGATCGTCTGCGCTGTGATGAATTGGAATGGGAAAATGTCATGCGCTCAATGACTGATTATCGGCGGGCTTGGCAACAGCAGGGTGTTATTCCCATGTTGCAGAAATTGCTGCAAGAACAGCGGAGCGTCAGCCGCCTTCACGCCTCATCCTCCGGGGAACGGATGCTGACCAATTTTCTCCACCTCGCGGAACTGCTTCAGGAGGCGGCCCGGAGCCGTGTCGGTGCAAACGCTTTATTGCGCTGGTTCAGCGACCAGATGCATTCGCCGGAACAACATGCGGAAAACCAGCAGCTCAGGTTGGAAAGCGATGAGAATTTAGTAAAAATAGTCACCATCCATAAATCCAAAGGCATGGAATATCCACTGGTTTTTTTGCCCTTTCTCTGGGCCTCCCGCCCCTGTTCCCCAAAAGGAACTTTGACCTTTCATCGATCTGAACAGCCTGATCGATTATGCATTGATCTCGGCACCGACAATGAGGAACATTTTAACATGGCGGAACGGGAACGGCTGTCCGAAGATCTGCGCCTGCTCTATGTGGCCGTGACCAGAGCCCGATACGGTTGTTTTTTCTGCTGGGGCGGAATTAGTAAAATGGAGAACAGTGCGCTCTGTTACCTATTGCACAATGGCCCGTTAAAGGGAGCCCCCCCGCTTGAACAGATCAATGCGGATCTTGTGCTGTTGCGGGATGGATCACCGGGCTTGGCTGTGAAACCTTTTCCCGATCGTTTTGTCGCACAGAAATCGGGAGGCATTGTTGCCGAGGATGCCCCCCTGATGGTCACTCGTTTCAAAGGAAAAATTGACAGCAACTGGCGGCTCACCAGCTACTCCAGCCTGACGGCCTCGCATGAAGCCGCCTCCACCCAGATTATTTCCAGAGAACCTCAACCGGAGCGGCCTGATTACGATGAAACCGCAAACGGCAAAACAACAGGGACGGGGCAGGCTCCGGGCCATGATGTGTTTGGATTTCCCAAAGGAGCGGCAGCGGGTACCTGTCTGCATACTATTTTGGAGGAGATCAGCTTTAACGATTCCGCAGGACATGAAGCGGTGATAGAAACCCAGCTAGCTAGGGCCGGTTTTGCTGACACTTGGTTGCCGGTGGTCAGCAGCTGGATGCGGGGGATATTGGACACCGGACTGCCGACCCAGGAGGGAACGTTTGCACTTTTCTCTTTGCGGGAGACGGAGCGAGTCAATGAGATGTCCTTTTATTTCCCTCTTGAATCCATGCAATTGAACAAATTCAATCGAGTTTTGCGGGAGTTTTTCTTTGAGCCTCTGCCGGATCGGCATGAAGTCCTTGAGGGGCTGATGGTCGGCTTTATTGATCTTGTTTTTCGCTGTGATGGCCGCTATTATGTGGCTGATTACAAATCAAACCATCTCGGCGACCGGCCTGCTGATTATCATCGGGATAACCTCGAAACAGCCATGCTTGAGCACCGCTATGATTTGCAGTACCTCATCTACACTCTGGCTCTGCATCGTTTTCTAAAAGGACGAATCAGGAATTACGATTATGCCGAGCATTTCGGCGGGATATTTTATCTCTTTCTTCGGGGCATGCATCCTGAATACGCATCGGAAACCGGTGTCTTTTCCGCTTGTCCGCCCTTTGCGCTTATTGATGCTTTGGATCAATGCTGTGCGGGACGATAAAATAATGCGTTACGAGATCGGGAAAACGAGCGATTTGTTGGCTGAAGTTCTCTTTACCCTCTTGAAGAATGCCACTCCAACGCCGATTTTATGATAGTTTCGATCTCAGATCGTTTTGGTTGCCATCCCAATAAGGACTCAGCCTTTTCCGCTGAAGCGATCAAGGCGGGAGGATCTCCTAGACGGCGCGGGCCGTATTTGATCGGGACATTTTTTCCTGAAAGTTTTTGCACTGTATCAATAATATTCCGCACAGAAGTGCCTGATCCAGTTCCAAGATTGAACGCCTGACTTTTCTTTTCTCTGGTCAAAAAATCTAATGATTGCACATGTGCTTCCGCTAAATCCGTGACATGGATATAATCCCTGATTGCAGTGCCGTCGGGAGTGTCGTAATCGGTTCCGAATACTTCAATTGCAGGTATTTTTCCAAGGGCTGATAAACAATGGTTCGGTAAATAATTTTTAGTATAGCAATTTCAGCATGTTAACAGGAAGGGGCAATAGTTATCAATCATCATAATTTCAACCAGTTAGCATCGTACAGATATCCTGAAGAAGAAAAATTACCGAACCATTGATAAAATGGTCAGTGGTATCAGATGCGTTTCTGGAGTATGGTCTTCTCCAATTTCTCCCTCCGGGTCGGCACCGGCCGCATTGAAATAGCGAAGAGCTATGTAGGTTAATCCATAGGCGGAGCTGTAATCTGAGAGTATCTGTTCAATCATCAATTTGCTGCGCCCATAGGGATTTATCGGTTGCTGCGGGTGCTCTTCGTTAAGAGGTAAGGGTTGAGGATTGCCATAGGTGGCGCAGGTGCTGGAAAAAATAAATTGCTTGCAGTCTGGCGCATAACCTCAAGCAGGGCGAGAGTTCCGGCCACATTATTGGTATAGTATTTTTCAGGATGCTGTACCGATTCTCCCACATAGGCGAGCGCTGCGAAATGAATCACCGCTTCCGGCTGATATTGTGCAAAAACTTGCCGCAACAACTCCTTGTCACGAATATCCCCCTGCACAAAAGGCCCCCATTGAACCGCCGTAAGCATTCACTCCCCCCCTTTTTTTTTGCCAAGATATTTTGTTACGCTTTAATT
>CBDTVG010000123.1:0-6038 GCA_965363745.1 uncultured Candidatus Electrothrix sp.
TGATAGCTTGCCGTTAAACCAGCTTCAAATCTCTCTAAGAATTTAGTTGCAAGAGAAAGCCGAAACAGGCTTACATCATAGGTTCTTTCGCTTGAGGTGGTACTATAAGAACGTGCGGTTGATTGATTGGCCGAGAGATTTATTTTCATCTTATCTAAATAATTATGACTCAATAAAGCGCTGTACTTAATATCGCCGTAATTATTTCGCCCTACGGATAATTCCATATACGACCTTGGCGTGAATGCAACCTCCACGCCCACGTCCCCTATCGCTTCGGAATAATCATCATCATCAGTACCAGTTTCATAATCAATATCTCCGTATCCTCCTTCTATCCAGCCGGATAAAATACTGGGGCCTTCCCAGCGAACTCCAAGCACACCGCTCATCGTATCGGAATTTTGAGATGATGCAGGATCCGATTCGGTTGATTCAAACGAGCCTGATACATACGCCTCCAATCTTTCAGCAACAGGAGCTGTAAACTTTCCTGTCACAGTATCCGTATCGTATTCAATGTCTTTCGGATCGTTGTTGTACTCCTGCCATAAATGTTTATAACCGGCTTCCGCACGAAGACGCCGACCAAAGCTGTATTTAGCGTCGAAACCATACTCATTACTTTGATTCTCCGAAACATCGGATTCGTCGTACAAATCCATATCAAACTCATCTTTGGCATAGGTGTCCACCAAACTGAGAGCAAGTCCGCCAGCAAAATTCAAACCCAAGCCTACCGAGGTATCAATATTCAGACCGGAATCCACGTTGCCGCCTCCTGAACGAGAATCACCGGCCAAATCAAATTTCAATACATGTTCACCAAAGGCATGTGTCAAATCTATGGATGGCATCACATGATAAACCATTTCACCTTCAGCGTCACCTTCAGTTTCAGATTCAGGATCTGTTTCACTGCTCAGCTTAATATTATCATCATGCTCCGCACTGAAAGTAATCCCTAAAATTGCCTCGGTATTCCCGCTCTGCATAGAAAAGCTCACTCCCGGAAAAGCGAGACCGCAACAAAGCAAAGGAACTACAATGCCGGTTACCGGCAGAGTTTTTTTTACACTGCATCGAGCATTTTTTTCTGCCGATTGAACGCCGTACAAGTTCATAATAATTCTCCTGTCAACCTTTTTTGTCCTTTATCTCATTTCTTTTTTTTTCACCCGCAACAAAAGAGACAATTGACCAAAAAACAACCCTCGTTTCCGTCAACCGCCATCCCAATCAAGCAAAGAAAAAACGAATAAACTTTATTTAAGCGAAATTTTTTCGAAACACTCAATTTATTTCCATAGACACTGGCGTCATACGGAGTTCAGCATTGCCCAGCGTTGTAAACCTCAATCCAGAAGGAAAAGCCAGATCGTCATCAGGATTAAGCCCGGCACTCGTCTCGATACCTCTTACGGCGAATTTTCTGACGGGTTTGTCAAAGGCATACTGTATGCCCCCGGAAATAACAACTCCCGAATCAACAAACTGGTCCGCCTGCTCATCATACGACAACAAATTATATTTATTGTCACCGATTCCCTTCGGCAACTCTAAATGGGTAACGCTGGGGCCGCTTTTTATCTCATAATCATAACCAGTCGCAACAACCGGGTCGCACCAAAACATCCTAGAAATACTAATAATTCTTATTTTGATGATAAAAGTGATCAGGCCATTTGGTAAGCGAATTGTTCTCGCAGGAAGAATAGGATTCCAGCTATTCTTCCCCCTGTTTTCTATCCTCGCCATCCTCTTCAACTCTTTTTCCGCTTCTTTCAACGCTTTTTTCGACTCTTTTGATTGCTTAACAATCGGACTTATACTTTCATTTTGTGTCACCTCATTCTTTGCAACAGCCTGTTGAGACCAAAGCAACGCTCCCACAGCAACAAATAACAAAATACTTTTTTTCATCATCCCTCTCCCTTTACACACTTAAATTGTAAAAAACAACTTCCGCTACATGCAGAATCCTTTCACAAAGAAAGAATTTTACTTAAAAAACGAAAAATATTTTTATCTCGAAAAACAGCAGTCAATCGGCACCGCTAAACTCTAAACCAAATTTTTTTTCAAGCCTTTTTATCGCCTTACTACATGGCGCAAAACCGGCCTTTATCACTAAGCACGTTTTCCATTCTTTCAACGCTTCCGGTTCAAGTCCGTTGCGTTGATACTCTACTCCCAACTGATAGCGATACCACACATTATTTTGTCTAAGGGCGACAGCTTTTTTAAATGCTGTCAGCGCCTCTTCCTTTTTTTTCATAGACCGTAAATATAGCCCCATTGGATAATAGAGTTGCCCTTTATATGGTTTTTTTTCGATACCTTGCTGAAGAATAGAAACTGCCTCTTTATATACCTTTTCTTTCGCATAAAGTCGAGCGATAAAAATATAGTATTTCACCGAGACATCTTTACTCGTAAGCTCATCAAGCAAATTACGATAAACGGACATCGCCTCCCGATTTTGGCCTATCTTTTCTAAGATTACAGCATATTGCTCTCGTAAGCGAACATTTTCAGGAAACTGGCTCAAATATTTTTCGCTTGTCGCAAGCGCATCGACAAATTTCTTGCTACGATACAGTTCTCTCACATAAATAAAAGCATTTCTTGCTGTGGGTTCCAAGGAAAAAGCCGACGCAATCTCTCGCTCCGCCAATCCTTTTTCTCCGTTAGTTCTCAGATAAGCCGCAAAAGCATGTCTGTATCCGGCTGTTTTGGGAACAGCTCTTTTTTGAATTTCGTAATCGCCACCAGCACTCCATATATCATCAAGAACTGCATTGAACTCCTTTCTTTGTCCCAGCTCTAAAGATCTACGATAGTACGGCAATGCATCATCAATACGTTTGTTTTTGAGATACAAATAGGCCATATTGTAGTAGGTTGATGCATGCATAGGATAAAGGCGCAAAGCCTGCTTATACGCATTTTCCGCATCCATTATTCGCCCAATCTTATCAAGCATCATCCCCTTTTTATTAAAATAATACCCCGCTACAGAGCATTTTTTCGTCGCCGTTTCATACCAACGAAGAGCTTGCTTTTGAAAAGTACAATTTTTTATATTCCAATAATTATCCTCTTTTGCTACGTTTGTCAATAAAATATCTCCCATGGAGCTCACTAATTTAGCATTGTCAGGATTTAAAAAAATGGCTTTTTTCATAGTTGCGACAGCTTTATCAAAGTCTCCATTGTGTTGATGCGCCCAAGATGTTTTAAGATACTTATCGCCCAGATAGGGTGTCAACACCGCACCGACACCTAAACAGGTCATAAAAATAATCACTATGAAAAACAATATTTTTTTGCGATTATTACTGAACTTTAAAACAGCGCAGGTCTTTCCTTCTTCTTTCCGTCCCCAAACCTTGTCCCCTGTTAACACGGCGATTCCCGCCGCAAGTGCGAATACAATTAAATTTGAAAAAATTTGAAGATTACAGTCTGTTATCGAATGAATTATTATGGAAAAAGAGGCGGATAAAGCCCCGACACCTACAGCCTGTCGGTAGGTATTTCTTGTCCTCGCCAATCTTTTCAGGCAGGAAGTAAAAAGAACCAGCAAAAAACAAAGAAAGCACGCTAAACCGATCAGTCCTGTATCAGAGGCCAATTCCAGATAATCATTATGGGTGTAATTGATAAACTTACCTACAAGCATCTCAGTTTGATACTGAGGGAAAGCATAAGAAAAAGTGCCCGGCCCCCTGCCGAACAAGGGATTTTCAGCAATCATTTTTAAAGTTCCCTGCCAAATCTCAACCCTGCCTCCACCTGCCAGCACCGGATCATCCAGAGTTCCCAGCCGCTCCAGTACAGGTCCAAGGCCAAACCAGACAAGTATCGCAAGAACGAAAAGGGCAAAGGATATAGGTAATAATATTTTCCTTTTTTTTTCTTGAAGAAAAGAAAATGCCACAATATAAAAAGATAAGCCGCCGATAAAAGCAATAATTCCGCCCCGTGACAGAGAGAAGAAAAGCGCCGCCGCAGTCAGTACCGCCATGCCGAAAAGAGCTAGCCTCTTTCCGCCTTTGTGCGCTATAGCTAGCCCGATAGCCAGACAAGTCACCATTTCTAAATACCCGGCAAAATGGTTATGGTTGACGAAAAAAAGAGAAATATTATAGTGTGCTCTTGAGTATATCTCAAATCCTAAAATATCACCTTTGACCAAGGTCAAGCCCATGACCGCATAGACAGTCCCGATAATGACGATCACCCAAAGCAGTCTGTCGATTTTCTGCTGACTTCTTTGGGTGTTTACCGTGTAAAAGAAAAGAGCGAGACCGGTTATCCCCTTGTAAATGATGATTCTACTTGCATAAGGATAGACTGAAATACAATATGAGATAAGAACTGATAGGAAAAAAAGCAGGATAGGGATATCCGTCGGGGTACGATAGAGCCTGAGTTCGCCCTTGTAAATCCTGGTCAGAACAGCGAAGGCAACCAAGAAAATAATAGTGATGGAGGCTATGGTTATTGACCAGGTTTCGACTAAGCCGTGAGCGAGAGGCCCGAAAACTAAAAGGAGAAAAAGTAGTATTTCATCAAGGGAAATTTTTTTGTTGTGCATGAAATATCTCTAAGAGAGATTACGGGAAGTTAAGTGAGAAAATTGGTAGTCTTGCAACGAGGTGATGATTCCCGATTCGGAGTTGGTCAGCCTGTACGGTTTTCCGGGCCTTGACGGATAATTTTGACAAAGCCATCATCATCTCAATGCAGGACTACCTTATTTAGAACCAACAAAAGCAAATATAATGTATGCTTGAATGATACAAGCCCAGTGCCGTATCTGCAAGATAAGGAATGTTTCACTCCCGCAATTTGATATACAACTCGCCTTCCCTGACCTGAATACTCTCCACCCCATCTCCAAAGCTCTTCCAAAATCCCGGCTCACCGCCGAACTCGCGCATCATATCGATATTCTTCAAGCCACCCAGCCAGGCATTGGGGATAGGCACCCCCATCAAAGAGACCCCTTTCAGGATAACCACCGGCCTGCCCTCCCGATAGGCCAATTCCGCACCAGCTCGAACTCGAAGGGTTTTACCGCCCATGATGGGGAAATCAGGATCAATAGGCAGTAACAGGCGCAGGCTCACCAGATCTTTGTCCAGATCAACAGCTATCTTTTCAGCTAGATCGGTGTTATTCGCCAGCAAGCCATTAATTTCCCGCTCAGTGAAGGTGATCTCTCGGTTTGCCTCCTGCTCGGAATATGCCTCTGGTTTTAAGGCTCCCTGCGCATCAAAATCACCTCGTGGCCCCTCGGTAAGGGGTTGCGGTTGCGCAACTGATCCGGCAGCAATTTTCCCATGCGCTTGAGTTGATTCTGAAAAGGAGTCAATCCTGTCTAACTTTTGCTCCAACTGCTGTTCTTCCTGTTGATCCAATTTCACCGGAGTGAAAGGAGAGGGGAAGAGCCACGTTTTAATCGCAAAGACAGTGACCAAAATGGTCAACAGCATTACACTGACAACTATCATCAACATTTGTTTTATGGAAAATCCTTTTTTATTTTCAGGTTGTCCGCTCATATTGACTCCTTTATGCGATGACTTCGCCTACTTTTGATTTTGCTGAACATCAATAATATGAATTGAGCAGTGGAGTTTTTGTCCTGCCAGGGGATGATTAAAATCCACAAGGACGGTGTTGTCCTTCACTTCCAAGACTTTACCGTTAATGGTTTGCCCCTTGGGGCCGTTAGCATGTAATATTGTTTCTGGGACATGGGTTTCCGGGGGCAGATCGCTTTTGGGGATTTCAAGCAGAGCCTCTGGATCATGTGCACCAAAGGCTTGATCCACCGTCAGGGTGATATCCTTCTTCATGCCTTTTTCCATACCTATTACAGCCTGTTCCAGACCGTCGATGATCTCGCCTGTTCCTTGAACATAGGTGACAGGTTCATCGCCCTTTGTGCTTTCAATGACCTGACCGTTTTCAAGGGTCAAGGTGTAGTCAATGACGACCGTTTTTCCATCTGCTATTTGCATAGT
>CBDTVG010000124.1:0-6037 GCA_965363745.1 uncultured Candidatus Electrothrix sp.
CAAGAAGACAAGCGGTGTAAATCCTATGGTCCTCCGCTTAAGGTCGTGCCATTGTTCTTCCGTCCAGTTTCACCTGAGCTGCCCACTTTTTTTTCCGTATGCGTAATAAGGCATTAACCAGACTCCTTTCAAAAAACTTATAGCGGGTTCCGAGCCTGATTTCGCCGAGTTTCGTAATGAATAAATCTTTCTTTATCTTCCAAAACCAAGCCTCCTTTTGCATCCACCAAGAGAATAGCGTATACTGGCAACCTAAAGCATTTTTATGTCAATTCCATCAAAAAAATATGATACCAACCACACGCGCGCAGCGGATTTGAACAGGGCCGGAAAAGCGGCTTCATCGTCATAGTTTTTATATAGAGGTGCAAGGAGCATGGTATCCAAAAAAAAACCGAGAACAGGCCGACAGCAGAAATTATTGAAGCCGTCTATCTCCTTCAGGACGAAGAGGAATACTGGAAGCTGATCGCTCTGTTACATGAGCGGGATTCAAAAACCGAATTCCTTGCCGCCAAGCAACTCGCCAGCGAGGATGATCCGAGCAAGCGGGAAATAGGAGCTGATATCCTTGGCCAGTTAGGTTGGGCAGAACGCAGCTTTCACGATGAATCGGTTGCGATTTTAATACAGCTTTTGTCGGATGAGACTGCCGATGTTATTGCTTCGGCAGCATTTTCCTTGGGGCATCGAAATGATCCGCGTACTGTTCCTCATTTATTACACATATAGAGCATCCAGTCGCCTGGGTCAGGCACGGTGTGGCGTTCGGCCTGAGTGGTCTTGAGGAAATCTCCGCCATAGCCGGACTTATCGCTTTATCCGAGGACACGGATTTTGATACCAGAAATTGGGCCACCTTCGGCCTTGGCAGTCAATGTGATACAGACACCGTTGAGCTGAGAAGGGCGTTGTTGCGTAGGACTGATGATGACGAAGCGGAAATCAGGGGCGAAGCTCTTATCGGGCTTGCGCGAAGAAAGGACGAACGGGTAAAAAAACTGGTCATCAGGGAGTTGTCAGAAAAGTTTCATGGAAACTGGGCTGTAGAGGCGGCGGAAATTTTTCCCAACAGGGCGTATCTTCCTTTGTTGACGGGCCTCCTGCGGCGACTTGCAAAAGAAGACAGAACGTATTTTGCCGACAGCATTAATTCGGCTCTTCATTCTGCTCTTGCGGCATGTCAAAAAATATGACAAAGATTATATTCGGCATCGGTTGTAGCGGAATGCTCCCAATGCGGGGAATACATAAACAATAAAAAAGGAGAAAAAAGCAATGTCAGAAGACAGTTACACGGAAGTAACCAATCAGTCGTGGTTCAGTCGCATCGGGGGTGCTTTCAAAGGCATTATATTTGGTTTTATTTTCTTTCTCGGGGCTTTTCTACTCCTCTTTTGGAACGAAGGTCGGGCGGTCAAAACCTATAAGAGTTTAAAAGAAGGCGGCAGGGCGGTTGTCAGTGTCTCAGCGGACAGAGTTGATTCGACCAATGCCGGAAAGTTGATCCATCTGAGCGGCGAAGCGACAACCGAAGCCACCCTGACGGACCCGATTTTCGGTGTATCCGCCGATGCGCTGAAACTAAGGCGAAACGTGGAAATGTATCAGTGGTGGGAAAACTCGACAAGCGAAACCAAGAAAAAACTCGGCGGCGGAACGGAAACAGTGACGGAGTATTCGTACGGCAAATCTTGGTCGGAACAGGTTGTCAGTTCCGCAAACTTCAATAAGTCAGCGGAACATGAAAATCCAGGATCCATGCCTTATACAGCGGCGGATCTGACCGCCGATAGGATCATGGTCGGAGCTTTCACTCTGTCGCCGTCCTTGGTCGGTGCGATCAATAATTTTGCACCACTTGCGGTCGGGAGCGACACCGCCCCGCCGGAAGAACTCCGAGGCCGGGCAACGCAACATAACGGGGGATTCTATCTCGGCGAAAATCCCGCATCTCCGCAGGTGGGGGATGTGCGAATTCAATTTGCAATCGTGTCGCCCACGGATGTGAGCGTGATCGCCAAGCAGGTCAGAGACAGTTTTGAGGCGTATCAGGCAAAAGCGGGCGGCACGATTGAAATCCTGCAAATCGGTGTCCACACGGCTGAAGCCATGATACAGAAAGCGCAGACGGATAATAAGATAATGACCTGGATTCTCCGTTTTGTCGGATTTGTTCTTATGCTGATCGGTCTGAATATGATTTTCAAGGTGCTTTCCGTTATTGCGGATGTTCTGCCAATTTTGGGCGGCATTGTTGGAGCCGGAACAGGAATAATCTCTTTTTTGATCGCCTCCCTACTGTCACTCATCACCATAGCGGTCGCCTGGATTGTCTTTCGTCCCCTTTTGGGAATCCTCCTGCTCGCCGTCGCGATCGGTTTGATCGTGCTCGTCATAAATAAAGTTAAAGTCGGAAAAAATAATGCTGCGCCTCTGGCTTCGCCTCCTCCGCCACCGCCGGGAGCGTAGTTATACAAGGATGAAGGCTGTAATAAGCGGGAAAGAAGGCCTGATGATGTTGACAGCTTGCTGTTGCCTCCTGTTGCTTTTCGTCAGTTCAACAGTTCCGGCGGGAACATCGGAGGCGAAGTCCAGCATTTTTTTGAATGAACGGGAAAAAAAGCTGGTTCAAAACGATAAAGTTGTGGTTCGTGAACTCGAGTCCCAAGGGAAACCGGGCAGAACTTTTGAGGCGGTCAGCATCATCAACGCCGACAGAGGCATCATACGGCAAATTCTGGTTGATTATAAAAAATATCCTGATTTCATGCCGAACGTTAGCGAGATAGAGGTGATTCATCGGAAAGATAAGCCTTCAATTTTTCTCAATTATACCCTCTCTCTGCCCTTGGGAAAGACGAAGCAATACAGAGTCAGCATGGAGGAATCGGAACCTAACCGAAAAACTTCGCTGATTCAGTGGCGGTTCCAGGAATGGCAGGGGTTGAAAGAGGAAAATACCATAAAGGATACTGATGGATTTTGGCGTATAGAAGAACTCGATCAAGGGCGTTCACTTGTGCTTTATCACATGTATGTCGATCCAGGGCCGATTCCGTTCGGCTTAGGCTGGATAGTTGATATATTAAGCAAAGAAAGCGTGCCTGACGCTTTGTTACAGAGCAAAATACGGGCGGAAAAAATGCAATGACCTTTGAAAAAAATTGAAAACAGGTACGCAGAATGGCAAAGCCTTTTTCTCAAACCCTCAAATCACGGCATTTCGACCTCTCCCGTCTGTTCATGTTCGGGATGTTGTTCGCCGTGCCGCTGGCATTGGTATGGAGCTGGTGGTTTTTAACGACCCCCATTCCTCTGTATGAAAACGGCGTCCAGGTTCGTCTTACGGGCAAGCCGCAGATCAGCAGAGATTTTTCCGGCAACGGCGGAGCCAGACGAGTGCGTTCCCTCAAAAGCAGAAAAATTGTCGTTGTTTTTCCAGAGCTGGCGGCGGGAAAAATTTTCCTTGGACAGCGTGGGCATTTTTTTCCCGCAACCGGCGGAGAGAAAGAGAGCAATCCGATTCCTCTCACGGTTACGGCGATTCCCCGCGCTTCTTCCCCCAAACCCGGAGAGATCACCCTGAAGGCGGAATATCCTGCGGATCAACCTGATCCCTTTGTTGACCGAATAGAAGGTGCTCGAATCCGTATCGGAACCGGACAGACAGATCCAGCTCGAATCCTGGCCCGATCCTCCGGTCTGCGCCGTGACAGCGGCCCAATTTCCTATTCCCGCCGAAAAACAGCACCATGATTTTTGCCGATTCCTCCCCGGAAAGACGTTTTCTGATCCCGGAGGTGGTGCAGACCTCGGCTATGGACTGCGGCCCGGCATCCCTGAAGTCTCTGCTGGCCGGATTTGATATACCGGTCAATTACGGCCATCTCCGGGAAGCCTGCATGACCGATGTCGACGGCACCTCCATTGACACACTTGAGGAAATCGCCGTGGCCCTTGGCTTGGACGCTGTCCAGACTATGGTTCCGGCTGATCATCTGTTACGGCTTGAAACCCAGGCCCTGCCTGCCCTGGTGATTGTTCGGCTACCCAACGGCTTGACCCATTTTGTTGTGGTCTGGCGGGTGCATAAATTTTTTATCCAGATCATGGATCCGGGCACGGGCAGGGTTTGGTGGATGCATAAACGGCTGCTGAACGACCTCTATCTCCATGCTCTGCCGGTTGATGAGGAATTCGCTCAGTCCTGGATCAGCGACACCCCGTTTCTTGCTCCCCTACAGGCCCGCCTGATTAGTCTGGAAATCCGGGAGACTCTGGTTGAAGAGCTTATTGAACATGCCTTGGAGGAAGAAAGCTGGCAGCCTCTAGCGGCTCTGGACGCGGCAGCCCGGCTCACGGAAACATTAGTCCGCACCAAGGGTATTCGGCCCGGTCAGGAAGCGGCAAAGGTGTTGCGGCAGTTTTCCGACAGCGTATCGCGTTGCTCGCCCGATGCGCTTTATGATATAATTCCTGAATCTTATTGGTCGATTCGAAGATCCCCCGAAAAGGAGGGGAATACCTTGTGTCTGTACGGTGCCGTCCTTATACAGGTATCTGGAAAATTTCCGGAGGATCTTACGGCGAACGAGACCGATGAAATGTATGAGCGGGAACCCGCTTTTGTCCCGCCGAAGATTACCGCCGCACTTCAAGAACCGGAGGTCAGTCCTGGGCGAGAAATCATCCGCACGGTTCTGGAAAATGGGCAATTCTTTCCGCTTATGCTGGCGGCGACCATAGTGCTGAGTTCCCTCGGCATGACCTTGGAGGCCCTGCTGCTCAAAGGGCTGTTCGATATCAGCCGTTTTCCCGAACTGGTCAGCTATCGGGCCGAGATCGCGGCTGCGCTCTATGCTTTTTTTTCTATCATGCTTCTACTTGAGCTTTCAGGTGCCGCCACCGTGACCCGCATGGGGCGATGGCTTGAAATTCGTTTCAGAGTCGCCATTCTGCAAAAGATTCCCCGTTTAGGCGACCGGTATTTTCACAGCCGCCTGACCTCGGATATGTCCCAGCGTGTCTATGAACTGCGTCAGTTGCGGGATGTTCCTGAATTGGCCGTCACTTCGTGCAGGACCGTTGTTGAGATCATTCTGACCACAATCGGCATCATCTGGCTGCATCCGTCGGGTGTGGGCATCGCCGTGCTGACTTCGACCGGTATTATCGGCATATCCCTGCTGACCCAGTCCTGGCTCAAGGAGCAAGATCTTCGTTTCCGCACCCATATCGGTGCGCTCAGCCGCTTTTATCTTGATGCCCTGTTAGGACTGGTCCCGATCCGCACCCACCGGGCCGAACGCTCGGTCACTGTTGAACATGAGAGCATGCTGGTGAAATGGTCTGAGGCGGGTATGGGCTTTTATACAACCAATCTCGCAGCCACGGGAGTGCAGACGCTGGCTGGCACAGCTTCAGCCGTCTGGATATTATTCCATTATCTCGGCAACGGCGGGAAGGCCGGAGGCGTGTTGCTCCTGCTCTACTGGATCATGAAATTGCCGGTTCTGGGCCAGACGCTGGCCGGGGCTTTGCAACAGTATCCCATGCAGCACAACCGGGTGCTCCGTCTGCTGGAAATGCGGGACAGCAGTGAGGAAAGTACAGCTTGGTATGAGGAGGACAGAGTCTATGCCGGTACCGGTACCAATGTCGGGACAGGGCGGACAGGCGGTGTGCATATCAAAATGGAGGCCGTGGAGGTGCGGACAGGGGGACATGCGTTGCTCAGCGATATTGATCTGGAAATCGCCGCCGGAGAGCATCTCGCCGTGGTGGGGCCGTCAGGGGCAGGTAAATCCAGCTTGGCGGGTCTCCTGCTGGGATGGCACAGTCCGTCAGCCGGAACAGTGAGGGTGGATAACGCACTGCTACACAGTGAACGCCTGCGCCGCCTCCGCCGGGAGACGGCCTGGGTTGATCCGAGTATACAGCTCTGGAATCGTTCTTTGGAAGAAAATTTGCGCTACGGAAGCGATGATGCCTGTTCTCTCGATCTTGAGGAGGTCGTGCGGCAGGCGGATCTCGA
>CBDTVG010000125.1:0-6022 GCA_965363745.1 uncultured Candidatus Electrothrix sp.
TCGTACAGGAAAGCGGGTGTTAACCTTCAGGAGTTGGTTCATAATGATATGAAAAAGAATTTTTCATCGTATCCATCTCAAAAGATTTGGGGATTGAGGCGGCCAGACACCAATATTGACCATAGACGTGTTCCTAACTTACAGGTCTTTTTCACTCGTAACGGTCAGGTTCTTCCGGTCACGGATAAAGCGCAAGATTTCACCCCTGGAGATCTGGTAACCTGGATGCTGCCTGGAAATTTACCCCACATCGGCATCGTCACGGATCAATATAATAGCCATACCGGCAATCCAATGGTCGTGCATAATATCGGCCAAGGGCCGCAGTTGGAGGAGGTGCTATTTTCTTATCCCATTACCGGTCATTATAGATATTTGCCGTAACTTTTAATGATTACATGGTCCGCTGGCTGATCTCGACGATCCTGTCTTTCATTTCTTTCCCCCGCAAAAATGAATATCCTTCTAATCCGCCCCAAGCCCAACCGAGAGACCATCGGCCTCCAGCATGTGATGCTCTGTGAGCCGCTAGAGTTGGAATACCTCGCCGCCTGCGTCGGGGATCTGAACCATAAGGTGGATATCTTAGATATGATTTTGGAGAAACGGGCCTTGCCGGGTCTGCTTGAGGAGTTTCAGCCCGATCTGATCGCCGTGACCGGTTATATTTGTCATGTTCGCCTTATCAAGAAGATGTGCCGGGAAGTTAAAGCCTGGTCAGAGCACTGCGTTACCGTGGTGGGCGGGGTTCATGCCGAAGTGGTGCCCGATGATTTTCAAGACAACTGCATTGATGCGGTTGTCCGCGCCAACGGGCTGACCACCTTTCGGGCAATAGTGCTCCGCTTGGGGGCGGGCAGGGATTTTCAAGATTTGGCCGGAGTCTGGCAAAAAGATAGGTTGCGACCGGTCAAAGAAACCAACTTTCAGCATCCTTTTCCAGACCGCTCCAAGGTTGCCCGCTATAGGCATCGTTATTACTACCTTTTTCACAATCCCTGCGCCTTGATCAAAACCTCCTTCGGCTGCCCGTTTCAGTGCAATTTTTGCTTCTGCCGGGAGATCACGGATCAACAGTATTTTGAGCGACCCATTACCAAGGTTATGGAGGAACTTGCCGAGATTCCTGAGCGGGAAATATACATTGTTGATGATAATTTTCTGGTGAGTGCGGAGCGGGTCACGGCCTTTTGCAACGAGCTGGAACGGCGCAACATGGATAAACGCTTCTTGGTCTACGGCAGAGCGGATTTCATCGCCGCCCATCCTGAAGTGATCAGCCGTTTTGCCGAGAACGGCCTGCGAGCGGTTATTGTGGGCATTGAGTCTTGCCGGGATGAAGACCTTGAGCGATTCAACAAAAAATCGAGCCTGGAGATCAATGAAAAGGCGGTGGCGGTACTGGCACAGCATCAGGTTGACTGCTATGCCACCATGATCCTCGGCATGGACTGGAGCAGTGCTGATTTTCGCAACCTTGGAAAATGGCTGAAAGAAATGGATCTCTCCTTTGTGAACCTCCAGCCTTTCACCCCGCTCAAGGGCACAGCGGTCGCCGCCGACCATGAACAGGATTTGCGCGTCCCAAGGTCGGAGTATGAAAAATGGGATCTGGCCCATCTGGTGTTGCGGCCTTCCAAGCTCTCTGTCTCAGGATATTACTGGAATATCATCAAACTCTACTATACAGTCACCTTTCGCCCTAAGTCCATGTTCAGGCTGTTACGCCGCTTCGGCTTGGCGGAAAATCTGCGTCTTTTCGCAGGCTCCAACCGGGTGACGCTGCAATATCTCGCCAAGGTCATCCGCAATCTGGGGAAAGGATAGGGGAGGGTAGGTGTCAGACTAAGCACTAAGCTGTCGTAAAATATGAAAATTCTGTTTATCCAGCCCTCACCCTACGGTACTGACGGCAAGCCGATCAAGAAAAAACGGCTCTATTTTGTCGGCCTGGCCTTGCCCCTGTTGGCGGCCCTGACCCCAACGGACTGGCAGGTGGAAATCTGTTTAGAGACCATTGAGGACATCCCCTTTGACACGGATGCGGATATTATCGCCCTGTCCAGCATGGGACACGGGGTTGTCCGTTCTATTGATCTGGCAAAGGAGTTCAAGGTTCGTGATAAAACCGTGATCATGGGCGGCTACATGGTCAGCCTGATGCCGGAAGAGGCGGGGAAATACTGCGATAGTATCGTCATCGGGGATGCCGAGCTGGTCTGGGCGAAGTTACTGGATGATTACAGACGAGGCCAACTCCAGCCTCGCTATGAGCAACAGCTTGAAGTGCTTGATCCTCCCTTGCCCCGCTATGACTTGCTCTTGGATAAAAATATCGGTAATTTCTTACCGGTGCAGGCCGGACGTGGCTGTCCGAAATCCTGCTCTTTCTGCTCAGTGCATTGTCTATACCGCAATCGTTATTATCAGCGGCCTGTGGAAGCGGTTATGCGGGATATCCGCCATGTCCGGGACTTAGGGTTTCGTAAATTCCTCCTTCTGGATGACAACATCCTTGCCAGCCCGGCCTATCTCCTCCGACTCTGCGAGGAGATCAAAAAGCTGGACATGACCTGGTACTCCCAGTGCTCCATTGATATCGCCCGCCGTCCTGATTTACTCCGGGCGGCGGCAGAGAGTGGCTGTAGGGTGTTAAGCTTCGGCCTGGAATCCATCTCCAAGGAAAGCCTTGCGGCTATGGACAAGGGCTGGGTCGATCCTGCCGAATATCCCGCCATGATCAAGGCCATCCAAGAAGCCGGAATTGATGTGTCCACGGAAATGGTGGTGGGCGCAGACGGCGACACTTTGGAGTCTATTGCCCGGACAGCGAATTTTATCCGGGACAACAAAATTATTGTGCCTCGTTTTTATATCCTGACTCCGATTCCGGGCACGGATTTTTATGTGCAGATGCTACGGGAGGATCGAATCTGTAATCACGATCTGTATTCCTACAACGGCACCGAGGCCGTGCATACCCCCCGGAATATGACCCCGGAAGAACTGACCCGTAGCTATTGGCGGCTGTATGACAGCGTCTTCAGTCTTGATTCCATCCTTCAGCGAACGGTTCTGCGCAAGGAATTCCTGCGAAGGCCTCTGGATTTTTTTCTCTACCTGCTGGTTAATCTCTATTATCGTCGGCATATTAAAAAACGGATTACGCCGAATATTTTTTGATATCTTTGCCATGAAAAATCAGGATCAATACTTCATAACACCTTCTCTCACCATTCCGGCCTCAGAGCTGTCCTTCACTTATTCCCGTAGCGGCGGCAAAGGAGGCCAGCATGTGAACAAGGTCAATACCAAGGTATCGCTTCGTTTTGACCTTGATGCTTCACAGAGCTTGTCTGAAGAACAAAAATATTTGCTCAGACAACGGCTAGCCGCTCGGATAAACAATCAGGGGCTCCTTCGGCTGGACGGAGATCGTCAGCGCAGCCAGAGCATCAATCGAGAGGAGGTAATACAGCGATTTATTAGCTTATTGCGAGCAGCCTTGCATATTAATAAAAGCAGACGCAAGACAAAACCTTCACAGAATGCGAAGAAACGTCGCTTGCAGGGGAAGAAAAAACGCGGACGACTCAAGCAACAACGGGGAAAACATAATCTTGATCAGGATTGACAACGGATCATTATGGACTGAAGTTGCGTTGTTCCAAGTCACTTTTCAACACTCTCCCCAACCTCTTCAACCTCCATACTGGTCTTAATATAATTATAATCCGAAATAACAGACCACTGCCGTGCCTTTTTCATGAACGACCGCTGGGAAGCTAAAATTTCTTTAAACTGAGAATCCTCAGCGGCATAGCTATTCAGCAATTCATCCGTTGCTTTTTTCATAGCCTTAAGTACCGGCAACGGGAAGGTCTTGATCTTGATATCAGGATAATCCGTCTTCATCCGATCCCAGGCCTGCGCATTGGCGGCGAAATTTTCATAATACATATCTGCGGAAGCCGCCTTCATGGCTGTCTGCAAAATTGCCTGATGCTCCGGCGACAGCTTATTATAGGCCCGTTTGTTAATTAGAAACTGCATCTCAGAGGCAGGCTCATGCCAGCCGGTATAGTAATACGGAGCGACCTTGTGAAAGCCCATCTTGATATCCATGCCCGGCCCCACCCACTCCAAGGCATCAATGGTGCCTCGATCCAGCGAGGTGTACAACTCTCCCGCCGGAATATTGGTCACATTTACGCCTAATCTGGCGAAAACCTCACCGGCCAAGCCGGGAATCCGCATTTTCAACCCTTTCAGGTCAGCCAGCGTATTGATCTCCTTTTTGAACCAGCCGCCCATCTGGACACCGGTGTTGCCCCCCGGATAACTGAGCACCTTGAAACCGTCATAGACCTGTTGCATATACTTCATGCCGTCGCCGTAATAAAACCAAGCATACTGTTCAGTAGTGGTCATACCGAAAGGAAGGGTGGTGAAAAAAACCGTGCTGATGTCCTTGCCCTTCCAATAATAAGAAGCACTGTGACCCATCTGGAACTGGCCGCCCTTGACCATATCTAAGATTGCGAGCGGGGCTTTGTGTTTTTCTTTACCCTCCACCCGGATAATAAAGGTGCCGCCGCTCATCTCCTTGACCATCTTCGCCACTTGAGCGGGCGGCGAGGATAGGGGAATCAGATTGGACGGCCAAGTCTCGGCCAATTTCCATTTAACCACTTTTTTGGCTAAGGCTGGGCCTGTCGACATGCTCAAAATAATGGCGGCAAGCATAATTTTTGCAATACACTTCATATTTGCTCCTCATTAAAATTTTACGATATTTTTTATTGCCCGGATTTCCACATAGTCGCCAGATAGCGCATACTCAACCGCAATCCCCCGACAGCAAGGCGAACAAGGGTCAACACTCCGAACCTGCGCACAAGGTACAACGCGTTATTCATAAAAAAATTTACCTGGAGATTGGTCAGCAATACTTCTAAGTAATAGGCCCGCAGGCTCATCTTTCCCGGTTGGATGGAAACCTGGCCAAAACTCCACTGTTCGTAATCCTTCACATCGAATAAGAGACGATCCTGAAATTCCGCAAAGGCGGGCAGGCCCGGAAAGGGGGTCAGGGGTGACAGTGAGGATATTTCAGGGCCGAGCCTTTTGATGTACCGGCGAAAGATTTTAAAATCAGCATGATCCCAATCTGGATGCAGGATAAACGAGGCCCAAACATCCACACCCCATTGGCGCAGCAAGCGGCTGACCTCCAGATTGTCCTCGACTGTGGCTTTTTTATGGTAGCCCGCCAATTCCGCCGGGTTAAAAGATTCATAACCAACCAGCACCGCCTTAAGGCCATGCTCGGCGAACCGGCGCACACTTTCCCGATTACCGAGCACGCTGTGAACAGAGCCGTAGCAGAGGAAATTTTTCACAATCTTTTCCTGAGCGAGAAAGTCACACAGCTCGTCAATCCTGTTGCCATCACAGAGGAAATCATTGTCAATAATCATGATGTTCGGGTTAGGGATGTCACGAATCTGTTGAAAAATAAGCTTCATGTCCTGATGGGCCTCAGTCGCCCCTTCGATCCTCCAGCGCAGACAGAAGGTGCAGCATTTGCCGCAACCTTGAGAGGTCTGAAGCAGGGCGCAGGGCTTATAGCCGAAATAGCTGTACTTGGCCCTATACCGACGAGTGGAGGTGCTATCCGGGATGAGGTACTCGTTTTTTTGTAAACGAATCTTATCAGGAATTCCCTGCCTTACCGACTGAACTCCGGGGATAGCGTACACCAACCGGTTATCAGCCCCCTCAGCCGCAGCCAAAGCGGCAAAAAGACGATTCAGCCCGACAGCCGTAGTATGACTCATCACGTAATCAACCGCCGGGTCGGCAAAGGCATGAGGAGCAAGCTGGGCTTGGGTGCCGCCTACCACCACCGGTATACCAAGATCAACCGCCTTCACGGCACGGGCCAGCTCCAGCACATTATTTACGTCAATACAGAGAGCGGTTATACCCACCGCATCCGGCTTGTGCTTCCGTAGGTATA
>CBDTVG010000126.1:0-6010 GCA_965363745.1 uncultured Candidatus Electrothrix sp.
TGAGGCAGCAGGTTATAAAATATTTTTTTATCTGTCAACGTGCGGAATGTGGGATCCATCATTGCACGAGAGAAGTATGTATCAAAGCACTCTCTATCAAATCTCACTTGACAAACACATTGTATCGTTATTGGGATTCGAACCTGCAATCCCCCGCTGTAACCCCCGTCAATACGCCTTTCATTTTCGGCCTGCGATACCTATATGAGTACAAAAAGCCCCCTGAAGTCTGTCTTGATTATGTTCAAAACAGCCTCAGAGGGCTTTTTTTGCCGTGTTGTTTCGTTTTCAAATTCCGTTCCAAAACCGGTCAACGCTACAACATCTCCTTTTTCTTATTCATAATTTTTGGGTAGAAAATCATCAATTGTTTTTAATGGTAGGAACGATCTCCAATTGGTATTTGAATCATGCAATATCATACAACCGTCTTTTCCGCCCTGTGTATCTTCATATATGTATTGTGTTATCTTTGAGAGGTGAGCTTTTAGCCCTTTTGCATCAGCAAAATAACTTTCCAAGTAATCTTTCAGTATATCCCCTTGGATAAATGATTTTCCAACCACACCTACTAAAAATATTTTTTTATTTTCTCTATGAGCGCAAATTAATGCATCTGCATCACTCTCTATTCCGGCTTCTATGAAATTCTTGGCATTATTGTAAAAGAAAGCAAACTCTTCCATTGTGCAACTTTCTTTACCTTCGAGAAAATCAGCTATTCGTTTTTTTATAGGATTCATTTTATCTCCCACCTCCCTCCTGTTATGGAATAATAGGGGACGTACCACAGTTCCCCTTTTTACTGCTCCTTGAGCGCAGCAATAACCTCTCGCATTTCCCAGGCCCCAGTCAGTTCAAGAAAGATCTCTTCCAGATCAATGTCCTGCCCCTCTCTTCCTGCTTTTTTGCGGAGTTCCTCCATGCCGCCGATGATATGCAGGGTTCCGTTGGTGATAATGGCAATACGTTGGCAGAGTTCTTCAGCAATTTCCAAAGAATGGGTGGACAGGAAGATTGTTCGACCTTCAGCCGCCTTTTGTTTAAACAGCTCTTTGACAATGCGGGCGGATTTTGGATCAAGGCCGACCATGGGTTCATCAATAATCATTAGGGGCTGATCAAGCATGAAGACGGAGGTCATAATCAGCTTCTGGCGCATCCCGTGCGAGTAGCTTTCAATGAGATGATCCTGCCAGTTGCTGAGGTCAAACATTTTAAGATAACTCTCCGTCTCCGAATTAAAACGCTGTTCCGGAAGGTTGTACAGACTGGCCACAAACTTGAGATATTCACCGCCGGTGAGTTTTTCAAAAAGCCAAGGACGATCCGGGACATAGCCGGTGTCCTGTTTGCAGGCGAGGGGATTGTCGGCGAGAGAGTTTCCGTTGATCATCACGGTGCCGCTGTCCGGTTGCAAGAGCCCGGCCAGAATCTTGATGGTGGTGGTCTTACCCGCTCCATTCGGGCCGAGGAAACCGAAAATTTCCCCGGCCTTTACTTCCAGACTGATGTCGTTGACTGCTGTGAAATCGGCGAAGGTCTTGCGCAGGTTCTTTATTTCCAGAATTATTTTCATGGGTTCAGTAATGAAATGAGGAGTACATTGGAAAAACGAATAAATATGATTCTGGAAGACAAGGCGTGTAGCGCACATTATCTCCAGTATAACGAATTGTAGCACTTTCCGCCCTGCCTGCAATGGATTAAATGAGCGTCAACGAGCAGGACACCGACATCGAAACGATTTCCATCCTCACCGATGATCCAGGACAGACAGAACAAGCATAATCGTTCCAGCTATGATACGCACAGGTTTTGTGTATTGTTCAGAGGCGGTGAATAACACGAGGCACCGAAAATGGCGATTGAGAGTAAGCCGAACAACTGCACATTCCCAAACAGCAACCCCCATCCGAGAGCCGCGACACAGAATATGTGCCACAGGCGTATTGGAAAGCGTTTTGTTTCCTTTGCCGGAAGCCAGAGCGCGATGAGGGAGAGCGATAGAAGTCCGTATGTCAGCGTATGGTGAAAAGTCATATTTATCATATATTTCTTTTTCATACCAGGCGTTTGCTGAGGGACGAATACTTTTAAAAAGCTGATACCAGTGATGGTAAACAATTCCTCTCTTTGATTATTTTGAATCAATTTATCTGTAACTGTGTTATGATCATCACTTATTCACCCCCCCGCTGAGTGGACATTCTCTTCCACTGCTTCCAACCTTAGTTGGGACAACTCGTTGACAATCGGCTAATACTGGTCGGCACGATCCCGTCGCCTCCTCTGAGACTACTCAAAGGAGTAGCTATGCCCGTTGTATCTTTAAATGCCTCTACACCCACCCTCAAACCTGTCGCTAAAAACCACCTTAGACCTGTACCATTTCGTTTTATAAAATCTAAACCCTCGTGTTGCCATCGCAATCGTCTATTGCGAAGCTAATTTTGGTGATATTGACGGCAAGACCGCCAACAGTCTGATCAGACGCTACCGGTATGGTTCTTGATAACAAGCCCAATGCTATTCCCATCTGCGCTGATCTTGATGACGCACTGGCTTAGGCCGGTTTAGTCCCTGAATTTTTCATTTTCGGCATGGCTCCCTCAAGCGGCAGACTCTCGAAGCGCGAGAGAGGTCTGGTGCTTGAGTTGAGGCGATGAGCTACGGAATGAATTTCTGAAGCTCAGTCAGGCCAAACGAGTGGTCAGGTCTGTCGATATAAGCTGCAACACAGAAATTGAGGTTATCAAAAAACTCTCTTTCGAAGCGCAAAGGGCAGGGCGTAGCCACGGGGTCATTCTCATGGTTGAACTGGGCGACCTCCGTGAAGGCTCATGCCGAATATCCTGTTTAAAGGGATCGGCACCAACCTCGCCTGCCGCAGTGGCGTGTCGCCGGATGCGCAGATCAAGAATCATCACCTCCGTTGCAGGACTACCCCTAGCTGTCAAAATAAGACACAGACTGGAAGCCTATTCTACTATTTTTTGTCGCTTGATTGGTTCAAGTTTCATACGAGGATAATCCTCCCCCTCTCCCCAATATTTTTGTTGCCTGAGAACTCAGAACGTCTTGTTTTTTAATAACAGTTCTTAGTGGCTAAGGCACTAAATAATAAAGAAAAGGATATAAATTTTGAAGCATACCCCCTCTAATAATAAACGTGTAACCACAGCTTTACTTCTTGCCGCTGGCATGGGCAGCCGCCTGTTTTCCTTGACGCAGCATGCGCCTAAATGCCTAACAATGGTCAATGACAAGTCCATACTTGAACGTTTGATCTCCAGTCTAGAACAGCATGGTTTCAAACGCCTGGTCGTGGTCACTGGACATATGGAAAATCATATAAGGGATTATCTGGGAAATCAGGTCGGTGATATCGAAATCGATTATATTTTCAGTCCGTTATACAAGACGACCAATAATATTTATTCTCTCTGGATGGCCCGTGAAATTATTAATGAGCCATTTCTGCTGCTCGAAAGTGATCTTGTTTTTGATGAATCACTTCTGGATGCCATGCTGTATCCTGACCGAATAGCTGTTGCAAAAAAGCAAGCGTGGATGGATGGGACATGTGTTACAATCAATCAATCTCAACAAGTTAAAGAATTTTTGGATGGCAACGCAGATTCCTTTGGTGCAACTAAATATAAGACTGTTAATATTTACAGCATTTCACTTAACTCTTGGTGTGAAATTGTAAAAAGATTAGACAAGTGTATTTCAGAGGGCAAAGTAAATGACTATTACGAAACCATATTTGCGGAAATGATTGCTGATGGCAGTCTCTCGCTTGAAAATGTCTCGTTTGATGGCAAGCCATGGTATGAAATAGACACTCTTGAAGATCTGGTAGAAGCGGAGAAACTCTTTTTACCAGACGATTATATAACGACGAAAACTGTTACTCATTCACTTCCCGATTTTTTAAACATGAAATTGATCAATGCCGTAACACCCCTTCAGGAAACAACAGGAGTCTTAAATGCCACAAACTAATTATAAGACTCAATCCGAAAAATACGACTTGATTTCCAGTCAACATGGTGGTTACTATCGGTATGATTTTATCGATCATGCCTATCTTTATAACCTTTATTTCCCACCAGAGGCTATTTTCACAACCTTTAAAGATCAAATTCACGACCTTGTTCTGAATTATCCGGTGGCACAAGATGCCCTTGCCGGGCTCGTCGGTAAAATAATTGACCAACCGGCAGAAAGAATTGTTGTGGGAAATGGAGCGGCTGAACTAATAAAAATAGTATCCGGTCACCTATCCTCTAAGTTAATCGTTCCCGTTCCTTCTTTCAATGAATATGCAAATGCTACGCCTTCAGGCCAGGTCGTTGAATTCTCGCTTGAATTCCCATCTTTCCAGTTGGATGTGGATAAATTTGCTGAGGAAGCGTTGAGAGTAAACGCTGATGTGGCGGTTGTGGTAACGCCTAATAACCCAACATCACTATTAATTCCAAAATATGATCTCATTCGGCTTGCAAAGAAACTTGAAACGCATGACTGCATGCTGATTATTGACGAATCATTTTTAGATTTTGCAGAGAATCCTGATCAGATAAGCCTAGAACAAGAAATCGAAAATTATCCGAATATGGTAATTTTTAAAAGCATGAGCAAAGCCTATGGTATCTGTGGGCTTAGGATCGGTTATATGCTGACTGCAAATTCGGAATTTGCTGAAGCTATAAGAAACGGCGTGCATATTTGGAATATTAACGGCTTTGCAGAAGAATTTTTACGGCTTTTACCCGATTACAAACATGAATTTATTGAAAGCTGTAAGCAAGTTAGAACCGACAGAGACAGCATGTATAAAAAACTTTGTGGAATAGAAGGTATGACTGTTTTCAAACCTGATGCAAACTATATTTTCTGTCGCCTGCCCGATTATGTACAAAGTGCTCCTGAGATTAAGAAAAAATTATTTATTGAACATAATATGTACATAAAGGACTGTGCGGGTAAAACTCAACCGGACTCTGATCGTTATCTGCGAATTGCCAGCCGTACAGAAGCAGAGAATTGTAAATTAGTTGACGCGTTAATCGATGTAATGGACGTAAAAAACGGAGAATCATAAGAATAATGACAAAGCCCGAATCCCATCAGCCCACAATGCTTTCTTTTGCCAGGGATCTTCCCAATATCTGTTCGCTTGCAGGCCTGTTATGTGCCGTGCTTGCTCTTTACTACGCTATTTCGGGCAATTTCCCTGTTGCGATAATTGGAATCATGTGGGCTGTTTTATTTGACTGGGCTGACGGAATCGTTGCTCGTCAAATGACGGGGCGAACAGATCACCATCGGGCTTTTGGGGGCCAGCTTGATTCGCTGATAGATATTGTAAGTTTTGGAGTATTTCCTGCTATTTTTCTCTTAAGCTATGGTACGTTCAATCCATGGTTCCTACCGGGAGCATTTCTTATTGTCGCCACTAGTGCGATACGATTGAGTTACTTTAATATTTTTGGACTGATTGACAATAAGACCTACATGGGACTGGCATTAGACAACAATGTCATTATTCTTGCTTTTGTGTTTTTATTTGAAAGCTTTATTAATCATACAATTTTTTCAATAATCCTTTATGCACTATTGATGGTATTGTTGATCTTTAATGTAGCCTCTATACGAACGCCTAAATTTGCCGGAAAATGGTTTTATGTTCTTATAGCCTACACCTTGGTATTGACAGTTATCTACGGTTGGATGCAGTTGAATTGAATTTATCTCAGTCCTGCGGGGAAAGAATTTCAATCTGCAATTTGCCGATCAAAGCACCGATAGAGAGCTGGCCTTCCAAATCACCGCGAGTGAAGCGAATATGGTAGAGGTCGGCAGGAAGTTGATTGATGGTTGTATCTAAGCTGATCCATCGACTGTTAACGCATATTTCATTCCAGGCATGATAATAAAAGGCGTTATTGTGCAAGGTAACCCCGGCGGCAATTGTTGTGGGAATATGCAGGCTTCTGGC
>CBDTVG010000127.1:0-6009 GCA_965363745.1 uncultured Candidatus Electrothrix sp.
GCGATGATGCCTGTTCTCTCGATCTTGAGGAGGTCGTGCGGCAGGCGGATCTCGACGAGGTGCTTCGCAGACTCCCGGAAGGGTGGAGTACCCCTTTGGGCGAGAGCGGCGGCCTGCTTTCCGGCGGACAGGGGCAGCGGGTGCGCCTCGGCAGGGCCTTGCTGCGCACCGGCATTCGTCTGGTTATTCTGGACGAGCCGTTCCGGGGATTGGACCGGAAAAAACGGCGGGAACTCCTGCAACGCTGCCGCGCTCACTGGCGGGATGTCACCTTGCTTTTTATCTCGCACGATATTGACGAGGCACTGGCCTTTGACCGGGTGCTGGTCATGGAGGACGGCGGGATCATTGAGGATGACGCACCGGAAAACCTTGCGGGCGATCCTGATTCCCGTTATTATGCGCTTCAGCAATCTGAAAAGGAAATCCAGCGGAAGTTGCATGAGGATCGCCGCTGGCGGAATTGGCTAATGGAGGACGGGAGGCTGTCTGAACAGTGAGACAGGCGGATTCTCCCCTTGTGTTCTGTCAATCAAAAATAAAGAATAAATACAAAGGAGGTTAGAGGCATGAAGAAGGACAGCAAACAACAACAGGGGAAGCAGGGTCGGAAACAGCAAACCAAGGCAACTCAAAAAATTCGTACCGGAGTAAAAGCAGGAAATCTTAATTTGAAATAAATTAGCAACTAACATGGTAATCTCAAAGCAAGGAGCAAAAAAAATGAAGCAGAAAAAAAATACGGAACAGTTTGAGAACAGAGACGAAGAACAACAGGATATAGAGAATATGGAGACTGCGGAAACCGTGAAAGATTCCCTCAAACTGGTAAAAAGCAGCGTGTCCGGGGATATAAAAACCGGAATACGGGCTGGCGACTATTATTAAGATCTTCAACGCAAAGCATGCAGGAGACGAGAACTGAAACATGAGTGAACTTCCTGAAGATTCCCTGACCAGCAGCTACACTGCTGGTCTGCCGGATATTCTGGCTCGGCTCGGCATTTCTCTGGTGGTTTCCAGCTATCAGACCGGGAAGATAATTCTGATCAGGGAGGACAAAGGTGCTGTCAATACCCATTTTCGGGATTTTATCAAACCTATGGGGATTGCCGCAGACAAAAACCGGCTTGCGGTCGGAGGGCGTAATACAGTATGGGATTACCGTAATTTGCCCGACATGGCTCCGGCATCGGACTCGCCTGTACAACACGATGCCTGCTATCTTCCTCGTAATGTTCACTTTACTGGAGATATTGCCGGTCACGAAATGGACTGGGGAGAAGAGGGGCTGTGGCTGGTCAACACTAAGTTCTCCTGCCTTTGCACCCTTGACTCGGATCACAGTTTTGTCCCGCGATGGAAACCGAATTTCATAACTGAATTGAAACCGGAAGACCGCTGTCATCTGAACGGTATGGCCTTGGCGGACGGTGTTCCGGTTTATGTCACCGCCTTGGGCGAGACCGACAGTGCCGGAGCATGGCGCGACAACAAACGTGACGGTGGTATTCTCATGTCAGTCAAACAGAACCGTGTTCTGGTCAAAGGACTCTCCATGCCTCATTCTCCAAGGCTGTATAATAATGAGCTCTGGTTTCTGGAATCCGGCAAAGGCGGCATTTGCTGTTCCGTCTCTGACCGGGCGGTTCACGCTACCGTTGCCGAGCTACCCGGCTTTACCAGAGGACTTGATTTCTTCGGGCACTTGGCTTTTATCGGGTTGTCTCAGGTCAGGGACACGGCCAGCGACAGCTTCAGCGGTATTCCTCTGCTGGAACGATTAAGCGAAGAAGAACGCAATTGCGGTATATGGATCGTGGATATCCGCAACGGTGAAACTGTCGCCTTTCTTCGTTTTGAATCTGGAATTCAAGAAATTTTTGCAGTGCGGATTTTGCGGAATCGCTTTCCTGAAATTCTGGGTGCCGAGGACGAACATCTCAATGGTACATACATTATGCCGAATGATTTAATTGACAAAGAATATAAATTCTATTAGTTGGTAATGCATTGGTCAGTAACTGTGTTGACCTTTTTTACTTATTTTTTAATACTGGAGATTCAAATGAAAAAACACCAAAAAAAACTCATAACCAAAATTTTTCCGATATCATACGAACAAGCCACCAAACACACAATAAGTAGGCGCAAACCAAGACCCTTAGTTTCTAACCTCAAGGCAGGGCGAATCACAATCATCGGCGTTGGATGAGTTTTTTCCGTACACGGTCTGCAGCTGAAGAGGCGGCAACCTCAAAAGTCAAACCCTCTCCCGCCCTAGTCTGACTGACGTAATCAACTCCGCAAAAAGCAGGACATGCTGTGATTGACCGAAATACCCCACCTCTGTCCTGCCTGTGGCTCGCCTCACGCCTGCATACCGCTGTTCATGAACTGGCCCGGAGATCAGGTTTTGTCCAAAATTCCGAAAGCCCGCCGCCTTTTCCCGGAACCGAAGAGGCGGTCGACGGCAACCTGCTTGACCAATGGACGGATCTTGCCGCCTCGCATCTGAAGATTGAAATACTCCCGACAGAGTGGAACTATTCCGAAACAGAGGAGATGTTGCGTTGTGTCAGTCCAGCCCTGATTCGTCTGCCCGGAGATGGAGAATCCCGTTTTCTTGCGGTGCTGAAAGGCGGCAGACGCAGCGTTACCGTCCTGACACCGGAACTTGAACGCCGACGTATCCGGCGGGACAGCATCCAGGAAGCGTTAACCCACTCTCTCCGGGAGGATGCGGCCCGGTCGACAGCCGGTATGCTGGCAAAAGCCGGTATTCCCGAAGAGCGCAGACAGGATTCACTGAAGGCCATTGTTGACGAACAGTTAGCCAATCTTCCTCTGCACGGATGCTGGTTGCTCCGTCTTTCTCCGGGCACGGATTTCAAACAGCAACTCCGTCATGCCCGTGTTCCCCTGACACTGGCCGGAATCGGGACAGCCTATTTCGCCGCTCAAATTCTCACGATTTTTTCCTGGTGGTTTATAGGTAGCCAGGCCCTTGCCGGACATTTTACCTATGCGACCGTCACAGTATGGGCTCTGCTGTTGCTGACCGTTATTCCCTTTCAGCTTCTGGACAGATGGCTACAGAGCCTGCTTTCCATGAAAATTGGCGAGCTGTTCAAACAGCGTCTGCTCCACGGTATCCTCCAGCTTGAGCCGGAAGAAATCCGGCACCAAGGCACGGGGCAATTCATGGGAATCATCATGGAGGCCGAATCTCTGAGTTCCGTGGCTTTGGAAGGCGGAGCGGCAGCCGGGCTTTCCGTGATTCAGCTCTGCGCGGCAACCGTGGTGTTGGCTACGGGCGCGGGCGGCATTCCGCACGCTCTGCTCCTTGTTCTCTGGTCAGGGCTGATCGGCTGGCTCTGTCTGAAGTATTATCAGTCTTCCCGAAAATGGATCACAGCGTACCGGGACATGAACAACGACATGACCGAGGGCATGATCGGCTACCGCACCCGGCTGGCCCAAGAGGATATGGCGCACTGGCATGATCGGGAGGAAAAAATTCTCCAAAGTTATGTTGATATATCAGAACAGCTTGACTTGATTGTTATCATGATTAAGGGTGTGCTGGGCAGAGGCTGGTATCTTGTCGGCTTGGCTGGGATTCTCCCGGTCTTTCTCAGCGGTAGCGGCGACACAAACGCTATGGCGGTGAGCGTGGCGGGTATCCTGTTGGCGGCGCAGGCTCAGAGCCAATTTGTCGCCGGGGTGACCCATGTGCTCAATGCGGTGATCGGGTGGAAGCAAGTCAGCCCTCTGTTCATGGCCGCATCCCGGTCTCAGAACAAAAAAGCCCAGATCCTGCCGACCGTGCTTGAGCGGGCCGCCGCCTCAAAAAAATATCCTGCGGTTTCCGCACGAGACATGGTGTTTCGGTATTCCGAAGCCACAAATCCAGTTATCCAAGCCTGCACAGGACAGATCCTGCCGGGTGACCGCATACTCTTGCAGGGGCCTTCAGGCGGGGGGAAATCCACCTTGGCGGCTCTGTTGATCGGGTTGCGTTTTCCCGAATCCGGTCAGTTGCGACTCCACGGCATAGAACATGACACTGTCGGCCCGGATCTCTGGCGCACACGGGTTGTCAGCTCACCTCAATTCCATGAAAACCATGTGCTCACGGAAACTTTTGCCTTTAACCTGCTCATGGGGCGCAACTGGCCCCCTGTGCCCGGTGATTTTCAAGCCGCTTCGAAAATCTGCGAGGAACTCGGACTGGGCGGGTTGCTGGAACGCCTGCCCGCCGGATTTCAGCAGATGGTGGGGGAATCGGGCTGGCGGCTTTCTCATGGAGAGCGCAGCCGCCTGTACATCGCCCGCGCTTTGCTCCAACATGCTGATCTGATTATTCTGGACGAGAGCTTCGCCGCTCTGGACCCGGAGAACTTTGAGCTGGCCTTGGAGTGTGTACTGCGACGCGCTCCGGCAGTGGTGGTGATTGCGCATCCGTAACGAAAAATTTAGCACAGACAAAAAGAGCGTACTCTATGGCAATTCCCTTTTCCCAAACCCTTGAATCCCGCCGACCTGATATTTTCAGGTTGTTCATGGCCGGAATACTGCTCACCGCTCCTCTGGCGGTGTTATGGGGCTGGTGGTGCTTCACCGTTCCGTTTCCTGTCTACAAGACCAGCCTGCGGAATCGCATGACAAACTTTGCGAGTCTGGCAGTTCCGTCCGCTGAAGAACAGGATGCCCCAAAAATGTTTTCTGCTGTTGTTGTCAATCGCTACCCTCATGACCGAAAGGCGTTCACTCAGGGCCTCGCCTGGGACAGGGGAACTGTCTATAGTGGCACTGGACTGTATGGTCGTTCCTCTCTGCGCCAAGTCGATCTGAAGACCGGTCGGGTCAAACGGAAGATAGAGTATAAACAACACATTTTCGCCGAGGGAATAACGGTTTTTCAGGACAGCGTCTATCAGTTGACCTGGAAAAACGGTCTCGTTTTTCAGTATGACAAAAAAGATTTTTCGCTGATCCGCTCATGGAAGTATCCTCGACAGGGCTGGGGCATCACCCATGACAACCGCCACCTGATCACCAGCGACGGCTCGGCCAGCCTCTATTTTCTTGATCCGAAAACGCTGGCTGAAAAAAAGCGAATAACCGTGCATGACGATCAAGATGAAGTTGACCAATTAAATGAACTGGAATATATTAAAGGATCAGTCTATGCTAATGTCTGGCAGACGGAGCGGATAGCCGTGATCAACCCGGAAACCGGAGCTGTGACGGCCTGGCTTGATCTCACCTCTATCTGCCGCCGGATAAAAGCCGAGGACAGGAAAGCGGATGTGCTGAACGGTATCATGTACGAGCCCGTTGCTGACAGGCTCTTTGTCACCGGCAAACTCTGGCCCGCCCTGTTTGAGATCAAGGCTGTTCCTGTGCGCCCGTCTGTGCATAATGTGAAAAAATTTGGTACTTGGTAAAGCTAATCGGAGAGAAAGGAAACGCCAACAAGGAAAAATAAGGGACACATTTTTAAAAAAGAGGAATCCATGAAACGCAATACCACAAAAAAGCAGTTCGCAAAACCGTTGCAGCACAGAAAAACGAGAACAAAAACAAAAAAAAATTCGTACCGGAGTGAAGGTCGGACTCGCTGCAGGTATGTTCTAACCGGTGGATATATCGGGGGCAGAGCACGTTTTTAAATTGTGGTCTGACCCCTATTTATTTCGGTTACCAAGAAAATAAATCTGTCCCCTTTTTCTGATTAAGTTCAATCCAGCCTGAATCTGGATCATTTTCGGCAATATCCAATCCTGCACATGCCCTGTAAATATGTCGGGCAAACTTTCCTTTATATATTGAAGGAGCGTTGACGGGTAATTCTACTTCCGCTCCCCATTCATAAGACCCGTCTGCTTCAAGAGCCTCGGCATTTGAAACTGTAAAGTGTCACGACTCAGCGGCGTTGATCCTTGATGTTTAGTTCTACTTTGTCACATTAGAAATGTAATTATACTCTTGATATTATATACA
>CBDTVG010000128.1:0-6005 GCA_965363745.1 uncultured Candidatus Electrothrix sp.
GTACTGGCTCGGCGGTTGCGTTGAAGCGGTGAATGGAGACAATAATGAGAGCAACAACTGCGGTTCCGCTGTTCAAGTGACGGTGCTTGACAGGCCGGAAAAAGTCGGCGGCAAAGCGGCTCTCCCGGCAATTATGCTGTTGTTGCTCACTCCATAGGCTGTGCGGAGGGGATGTGGATTTACGGGATCGAATTTTCAGACGGGATTTTCAGCGTCGCCATTTCCTGCAACTCCGGTGCTTTCTCTTCCCGCAGAGTACCGATATAATAACTTGTGTCGCAGTCTCCACTTGTGGTCGCTGTGACACCTGCGTCTTCATAGGTCAAATAATCCCCTTTCGCACAGGCTTCATGGGAGAACTCACCGACTGCGGCGGCTCCGTATGCGGTGCAGGTCATTGATTCGCCAACCACGAGGTCATCCTGAGGACATTCAATAGCGCCAAGCATGTTGTCTGTCACCTGAATCTCCGTTAGTTCCACATTGCCGGTATTGATGACTTTGTATGTCCAGCTGAGTTGCTGATTTTCCTGAACACTAATTGCCAAATTTAAAGAACCCGCATCCGAGCCGTTGACCGCCTGTTCAATATTAATTTGCGGGTCTGGGTTGGACGGTTCCTCAACGGAGGATACCGTGTCACCACAGGTGCCTTCAAATTCAAAGCCGAAATCTGTGAAGTCCAAAGTATTGTTCGCAGTATCCCCACCGCAACCGGATACTTTTTCTGTCGGCGCACAACCGAACGCAAACAATGCGATACTTAACAAAATTACAGGGGCTGTTTTAGATGCTATTATTTTCATTTTTTTCTCCTTCTGTATCATTTGACCGCCGCATATGTCAGTTCGATTTGTTTTTTCGATATTTTTCGACATCTATGCGACATTGCTTTTTTATTTCGTCGAGATAAATCCGCTGTGAGCGGGACAATATCTTCTCTTGTTCCTGCACTGTAATTCAGTTTTTTTTACTTGTCAAGCCAGAGGTTCAGTTTTTTATACTTCAACTGCCTGTTCATCAATAATTCAGTTCTTTTTTATAGTTTTCGGGCTGTATCTATCAGCATATTGGTGTTTGCAAGCTGGGCTTGCAGGGTGTCACGAGGTGTTCTTTCTTTCGCTGAAAAAGGTGATTTCCTCCGACAAGGTGCAAAAGGGACTGTTTTTTTTCAGAGGAATACGGTAAAGTGAACAATTCGTGATAAATTGACGAAAGTTGATGAAAATTGACGGATGTGGTTTCGGTTGCGGGTTTCCCGCTCTTGCCGGAAGAATTTATTGTATTGCTCTATTATTTAAAAGTTACAAGCTAAAAAAGGAGAGAGAATGAAACGTGCGGTATGTGCGGTGTTAGGTCTGGTGTTGCTTGCTGGCCCGACTTTAGCCGCAGAGCAGGAAATTGAACTGAAGACGGAAAAACAGAAACTCAGCTATGCTCTCGGACTTGATCTCGGTGCGTATTTTAAAAATCTGGATGCGGATCTTGATCTTGATGTGATCCATCAGGGGACCAAAGATTTTTACACAGGTGCGAAAGTGCTGATCACCGTTGAGGAAGCCGCTGAGATTCAAAAAAAATTCGCAGTGGCGCAACGGAAAAAAGAGATGAATAAAGCTGTGAAGATGCAAAAAGTTAACAAAGATACAGCTGATACATTCCTGAAAGAGAATAAAGGAAAAGACGGGGTGAAAACCACGGATTCCGGGTTGCAGTACAAGGTTGTGCAGGAAGGGAAGGGCGGGGACAAGCCGAAATCTTCTGACACCGTCAAGGTGCATTATAAGGGTACTCTGCTGGACGGAACTGAATTTGACAGTTCATATAAGCGTGATCAACCGGCCACGTTCCCGGTTGATCAGGTTATTGCCGGCTGGACGGAGGCCTTGCAGTTGATGACGGTGGGGAGTAAGTATGAACTGTATTTAGCTCCTGATCTCGCCTACGGTGACCGCGGTGCGCCGCCGAAAATTGGGCCGGGTTCTCTGCTGATTTTTGAGGTCGAGCTGCTTGAGGTCGTCAACAGTTTGGAGAAAGAGAAAAAATAGTCTTATCCTGTACTCAGCACTGTCACAGGCTTTAGCTTTAAGGTTGTACAACTTTGAATGGGATAGCCTGTCAGGCATCCCGGTTTTCAGGAGAAAATGCATGGGAAAAAAAAAGCTCGGCAGACTGAAAAAAAAATGTTGTCAAAAGTACAAAAAAAAGAATAAACATTGTAAACGGTGCCCTGATCTGGTCAGGGAACAATGTAAACTCAAGAGGAGGAATTCCGCATGAGCAAGAAGAAAGACAAGAAAAAATGTTGCGGCAAGAAGAAGTGTTGCGATAAAAAGGCGGGCAAAAAGAAAAACAAGAAGAAAGGTAAAAAGAAATAAGCCCGTAATATCGTAACTTGTGTTACACAAGCCTGATCCTCCGGGATCAGGCTTTTTTTTGCAACTTTATTGCAACTTTATTGCAACTTTATTGCAATTTTTTTCGATTTTGAACCGGAGAGATACTCCTTCAGTCCCTCAAGCAAAACAAACCGGCCCAAGGAGATGACCTCGCAGGGAAAGCAGCCGATAAAAAGCGGATTTGCACATAAGCCGCCGGAGAGATAGATCCTGTCAGGCGAACCGGCGAACCGGCAGGCGTTCCGGGCGATGCCGCGCACAAATTTGGCCACCGCTTCGGTTTCTGAACTGCCCGATATCACAGCGTCAAAGATGTTGCTCATGCCGAGGACGCCGCAGGTGATGGAAAAGCCGTTCCGGGGAATCGGCACGTTCGTATAGTCAATATTATAATATTTCGCCAGGAGTTCAATGGTGAATCCCATGGAAGCTCCGCATTCGGCGTTCCAGCCCATATCGACCGCCTCAAACCCCTTATAGCGAATAAATTTTATATCACGGCTACCGCAGTCCAGCAGGACGCAGTCTGGTTCCTTGATCAGCCGTCGGCCCCCACGGGCCAAGGAGACCAGTTCGTTGACCGATTGCCTGCTCCGTCGTTTGGCATTATGGCCGGTGGCGAGGTCGACCTTGAAATCCCGGTCAAGTTCACGGGTGGGAAGGATACGCGGTCCCGCATCTGTGTCCGTATCCAATAATTTGCAGTAGGAGGTGCCAAAATCAGCCAGCAACATAGTCACCTCCTGAGCTGTGGATTTTACCGGCCTCAGCCTCGACTGAGAGTTCAAGAAACGCCTCAACTTTCGCCAGAACACTGGAACCGGCACTGACATCGCAGTCAACATACAATCCCCTCGGATGGCGGGTGGCCAAATGTCTGGCCAATGCGGTTTTGGCGCAAAAGGATTGCGCAAAGAATACGGTGGGAATTTCTGGATTATAGTATGATTCTAGCTCTAAATCAGCCGGGGTTTTATTTTCCATGCATCGTGACCAGCCATATACATGGGTCGTGTCCGGGAACAGGGAGAGGAAGGAGAAATCCCGTGGCGGCACGCCCCAGAAACCAGCCGTGGGTGCGGAGGGAGGGTGAGCGGGAGAGGGCTCGCAGGATTTTACTCCGCTGGTGATGGCCAGCATCTTTTCCGTCAGAGGCAGGCCGCTTTGACAGACAGGATAGCCGAAGCCTTTTTCATCCTGATTTTTGGTGGTGATGACCGGGATGTTCAAGATATGCTTCAACACAGTGGCGGCGTGCAAGGCGCAGTCGCACTTGCCCGGTCCGATATCAATGTAAATCCGGTCAAGATGCATATTCATAGCGTTGAGCATCACCGTGCGCAGGATGGCGCAGTAGACCTTGGGCAGATAGTTTTCCCGGTTCATAGGCAGAGACAGCTGCGGTTCATCAAGGTCGATAATTCTGTCCTGATCTTCATTGATTGCGCGAATTATTTCTAATGGCGGCACACCGACAATGCCGATTATTTTGTTCATTGGCGTTTTCCTCCTAAGTATCTTCTCGAAGAAGCAGAATAAATCCTAATAATCCTATTATAATATGGACGGATATCGCCGCAGCGAGAGGAGGCACATAACCGGCCTTGGCAAGCGATTGCAGAGTGCCCCAGCAGCCCCAGCAGGTAAAGGCTAGCCCGCAACTGACCGGCACAGCTAGAGAAAGATCACGACCCCATTTTCTATAGACCAACAGGAGCAGGGGCAGGCCCAACAGGAGCAGGGGCAGGCCCAGCAGGATGTAGGATATGCGACCATAAAAATTGGCCCAGGCAATTGTTTTTTCCGCAGGTGCTTCCTTATGCAGAGCGTCATAGTAGAGTTCCACGAGGGAAAGCTCATTACTCCGGTATTGGGGAATAAAAAAGTCTCTGGGTTTTTCTGTGAAACTGAATTCGCGACGGGAGAATATTTCGGTCTTAAAGGTCTTTTCGTCACCGGCGAACTGCTCCTGTCCATTGCGCAGAATCCAAGTTCCATTGAGCCAAGATGCCTGTTCAGCGGCCACAAGGGTTGTCAATTCATACTTCTCGTTCCAGGAAGTAAAAGAAAAAAAAGGAAAAATATTTTGTTGCGGATCAGGGCGGGCAAAGGAATAGAAGTGTTTTTTACCCTGATAATAATAACGTCCATTCCGGTAGATGCCAAGGGGAACCCTGCCTTTGACCTCCTTGTTCCAAATGCGGTTGGTTTGCGAAACTGTTTTGGGCAGAACAAATTGAGATAGAGACAGCAGCAACAGGGTCGCGGCCATACCGGCGACGATGATCGGCCCGGAGATTTTTTTTAGCGGAATGCCGCAGGACTTGAGGGCGATCAGTTCATTGGAATTATTCAGTATCCCAAAGGTCACAACTCCGGCCATCAGGATACAGACCGGCCCCATCTGCTCGATGATAAAGGGGATGGAGAGCAGGAAAAATTTCCACACCAGAGCCATGGATTTGCCCTTTTCCATAAAGTTGTCAATTTTTTCAAAAAAATCAATGAGCAGGTAGATGGCAACGAAGCTCAATACCAGCATAAGGAAATTCTTGCAGAATTGAATCAGGATATAGCGTTTGAGGAGATGTACAGACATATGAAAGAGTGAAAAAAATAAGAGTGAAGAAGCAGATTATCCTGTTTGCCTGTTCTGTTTTTTATGGTTTATTTTTACAGGCATGAGTGTACAGTAAGTACCCGTTGCTGGATTTTCAGTCAAGCATTACCGCTGAAAAATGTGGACATCCTTTTTTTCAGCCACTCTGCAATACATGCAATATATGCAATACTCAATTTGGAGACTTCCTGTGTTAAAGACGCTTCCTTTGGTCACTGCTGTCCGGGTGCGGGCGGTTCCGCCCAGTTTGCTGGACAACGCGGCGGACCTTGACCGCTTAAAAACAGCCTTGATCACTTCCCTGCCGCAAGCGATTGCCGACCAGCTGCCGCACATTCCCTTTGACTGTATGGCGAAGGTCGCAGCGGGCTTCAGGGCTGCAGGTTTCAAAGGGTACGCCATAGTCAATGTAGTCAATCTAGTTAATGTGCTGCCTGGTATGGTTGATATTATTGACTTCCTCCCAGAAAAGCCGCGACTTCTGCCCGCGCTGGCTCTTGATTTGGGATCAACCCATCTTGAGGCATCCTTGATTGATCTGTTAAGCGGCGCAACCCTCGCTCATGGTCATACCTTGAATCTCCAAGTTCGTTATGGAGCTGATATTCTCAGCAGGATTCATTTTGCCGGAAGAAAAGAGAAAGGCGAGCAGGGAAGGGCGGGGGAGGACAGACTTGCTCTTTTGCAGAATGCGGTCATCACCGCTGTGAATGGCTTGATTGAGACATTGAGCGGTGAGGCGGCGATCAAACCGCAGGACATTTCGGCACTCGCTATTGCTGGCAATACAACCATGGTGCATCTACTGCTTGGACTCAATCCTCGCCATATCTGTCGAGAACCGTATATTCCCTTAATTAACACCCCTGATCCTTTTTTGGCAAGGGAAATTGGCCTGAAGCTCCATGAGCGGGCCATGGTTTGGCTGCTGCCGGGTCGGGGAAGTTATTTCGGCGGTGATCTGATTTCCGGTATCCTCTCCACCG
>CBDTVG010000129.1:0-5981 GCA_965363745.1 uncultured Candidatus Electrothrix sp.
TAGTTCTGGACACCGGCTTGGTATCCAGTTATACTATAGAAGATACGAAAGAGGTAAACACCTATATTTGGGAGTACCTTGGTCAGGACGCACCGGCCCGGCCCCGTGCGCGAAACATGCCTTGGCTGTTTCTGCTGTTGCGCTGATTGCGCCCAGCTTCTACTCTTTTTCTTTTTTTATAAACTCATGAACAACACACAGACGGTCTCCTTTCTCTGCCAATGCCTCGCCTTCTGGAACCCAGATCTGACCGCAGCGGCGAAACAGACCATTAACAGCGGACAGGCTGACTGGCACAGAGTGCTCCGTTACGCCGGTCGGCACAACGTGGCTCCCGTACTGTATTCCTCCCTGAACAGTTCCGGGTTACTGCACAGTGTTCCAGATGATGAAACCGAATATTTGCAAGCTGTTTGGTCGCTCAACCGGCAGCGCAACCGGATGTTGCGCCAAGCCTTGGTGTCCGTATGTGGTCAGCTCAATACAATCGGCATTACGCCACTGCTCCTTAAAGGGGCTGCCGGACTTGTGCCGGGAGGAGAATATCCCGGAGCCGCTGACCGCGTTATGGCGGATCTGGATCTGCTCATTCCGGCAGGACACATTGAAGATGCCTGGAATGCTCTTCAGCAGATAGGATACAGCCCCATGTTTCATGGCCGCAGAGCAAAAGTTTTCAAGCAGACGCATCATCATCATGTGCCGCTGGAGGCTTCTGATGCTCCGGTACGCATTGAACTGCACCGCAGTTCCTTGGGGCTGAAGGCGAAAAAATATAAGAATTTTGATAATTCGGCATGGAACTACGCCGAATCGAAACAATTTCAGGGGGCGGATATGGCAGTGCCTGATACCGCCTTTCGAGTATTGCATAACTTTGCTCATCATCGTCTGAATGATATGGGGTTTGCAAACAATCTGCTTGATCTGCGCAGACTTTATGAATTTGTGCAACTCTGCCGGACATGGGATACTGAAATTCAGTATGACCAACTGAACAGCTACTGTGCGGACAAAAAAATCTCCGCAGCTTGGCAGGCCTACTGGCTAAGTGCGCAACGATTCTTTGCTCTACCCCTGCCGGTCCATGTCGATAGATTGTCCTATGCGCAATACAAGGATGTTCAGGTTCAGCTGTGTGTACAGTTTCCTCTTCTGCTGATCGGCGATCATTGGCTCAGGCGAGCAGGCCGTCTGCCGAAAAGACTGGTGACTCCATCTTGGTATCCGATGAAGTACAGACAGCTGACCTCAACCGAAGAATTTGCGAAAAATTCAGTTGAGCAATAAATTGCTCAGTCCTTTGAGAATGGGCAACAAAACTGAAGTGATCTTTAAAGCGGAACGCTGGGTCTCAGCCCCGGAATTTCGGAAGCAACAGGTTAAATAAATATGATATTTTTCAGAAAAAACAAATGCGTCCAAGACGGAAGTCAACTGACAGCCGCTTTCTTGATAATCGGCCTTTTTATTGTTCAGTCGACACTTCCCGCCGCCGCAGCTAAAGAGGGAAAGCAGACAGTAAACAAAGAATGGCATGTCCGCCTGACGATCAAAACGGATGACGGTCGCCAAGATCGAAGCAACATCCTAGGCCGTCTCAAAGACAGCAAACCGGGCAAGGACAGTCACGATCTGCCAGAAATGCCGCCTCCGCCTCCGCCCATGGGGGATCGCTACCTCAGCATAGTGTTTCCGCATCCTGAATGGAAAACCGAGATGCCGGACTATTCCTCTGATTTTCGCAGTGTTCCTGTCGGTCCGAATACGGATGATGCTTGGAAATTTGAGATACGAACCCATACCCCCGGCATATCTGCGGAATTAAGTTGGGAAGGCCCGGCTGCCGTACTTGCACGTAGCCGCATTAAAGAGGCGAAAAGCGGCAGGGTGCTGATTGAGGACTGCGTCGCCGCAGACAGACAATCGTTTATTTTGAAAAAAGAAAGAATTCCCTTAATTTGGGAATATAGACCTGAACGCGGCGGAAAAGCCGGAACGAAAAAGATAAAGGAAACAGGAGGAAAACAGCATGAACAGAACGAAGAAAGGAAACCGGATGCATAAACATTGTCCGCTACCCGTGAAAGCGGCGGTGTTTGCCTTGGCTCTGGGAGCGGCCATGACGCAACCGTCCGAATCGCAGGGCGCGAATATCGTCAGGAACGCGGGTAGGGTGGTCGCCTTAGGGGATGCCATAGGACCGGCAAGTTCTGATTTGCCTTTTCCCATCGCCGCCCTTCCATCAGCCGAAGGGTGCACCTTGACTGATGCCATTACTGCGGCCAACACCGACACAAGCGTGGGAGGCTGTATCGCAGAGACCGAAAGGGACATCATTATCTTGAGGATTAATGTCACGCTTGACCAAGCACTGCCCTCTATTACCAGCGCAATCACCATTAAAGGCAAAGGGCACACTATTGACGGCAATAACGGCAATTGGTCGGTACTGAATATCGCAGCGGGCGGCAGCCTGACCCTGAACGATACTACGGTTACCGGGGGCAATCCAACAGGCGACGGCGGAGGAATTCATGTCGAATTTGGTGCATTCACCTTGAACAATTCCACGGTGAGCAACAATACCGCAGGGGATTCAGGAGGAGGAATTTTTACGGATTCCGCAACCGTCACCCTGAACAATTCCACGGTGGCAGAGAATACGGCAGAGATAAACGGAGGGGGGATTTTCGCTAGCAATTCTCCGATTACTCTGAATAATTCCCTTATCAGCGGCAACGTAGCCTTTCTTATCGCCAATGAAATCTGGACCAATCACACCAGCGCAGGCGCCACTGTCACCGTTGACAACTACAACCTGTTCGGCGACAAGGATGAAGATAACGCCGAAGCCTTCGTCGATTTCACACCCGGCGCTAGCGATGTCACCGCCACCAGCGACGGCACGAACCCGATGCTGCTGGGATCGATCATCGACATCTTGACGTTCAACGGCGGCCCTGGGGAGACTCACGCCCTGCCTGCGGGTAGTCCGGCCATTGATCTGGACCCGACCTGCAGCACAGGGTTTCCCGCCGACCAGCGGGGTTACACTCGCCCGATCAACGTCAGCTGCGATGCTGGCTCCTACGAATTCAGCCCCGAATTCAGCCTCGCCAGCGGCAACGGTCGCGACCTGCCCGCCAACACCTGGCTGATGACCGCACCACCTTGCACCCCTGTCCCAGCCGAGATAAACGCCCAGCTCGGTACCGACCTCGGAGGCATTTACGGCGACAGTTGGATTTCTTTCAAGTGGGATGCAGACTCCACGCCGCAGAAATACATTCAGCAGTTGAGTACTGATTCGCTGGAGCTAGGAGTCGGCAACTGGAATTACTCGTTCAATGCGGGAACTATGTATATCGACGGAACAGCCACACCGGTCATCGCCGACTGCACCGACTATGGTCTGCCAGGAGCCTGTTTTGAGATTGATCTTGTCATTCCCCCTGTTAACGAAAGTCGCTGGAACATGGTCGGTCATCCCTTCCCCTACACCGTGGACTGGGCCGATGTGCGGGTGAAGGTCTCCACCAACAGCGGACTCAACTGGACATCGTATTCTCCGACGGAAGCGGAAGCAGCTCAAATTATGGAAAAAACATATCAAAGCTACAACGGCAACACCTACGATGCCAAAGATGACAGCACCCTTGGAAAGCTCGGTACGCTTCTGCCTCAGGAAGCGATCTGGGTTAGGACGATGAGTAAGGGTGTGTATGCGACAACACTGCCGACACACCTCAAGATGCTGATTCCGGCCAGATGAAATAAGCCGCTGGATAAAATAACGATTACCAATAAACCACAAGGAGGAAAGATCAATGAAAAAACAAAAGGAGTTCAGCCCGGAGCCGGTTGAGCATACAGAAAAAGGCGTAGATCAAAAGAAAAATCCAGGTGAAATGAGTCGACGGCAGGCCCTTGCCGCCTTGGGTAAATTCGCAGTGTTCACCACCCCGATAATGACCACCCTGCTCACGAGCAAAAAGGCGGCGGCTTGGAGCTCGCCCCCCCCTGATACTCCTCTTATTACGTAAATCTGGCCCGCCTGTCAGCTAAAAAAAATCGCCCGGCACGCCTGTATTCTCTCACCGGCGGGCCGGTTCCTTCCTAAAATTTCCCAAAATCTTTTTTCCGTTATTTTCAAAGCGGAACATATCCTCGACAAAAAATAAAATTATCAAAGATACAATGCTTATAAACACCCCGACCTTTGCCCTGGAAGAAAGTTTGGTTGTGCTCAACCCGATCTGCGAAAGGATACATCTGCTTGATTCCGCTTCTCGAACCGTGTACGAGGCCCTTACCGCAGGTCTGTCGCCGGAGGAAATCACCACCGCAATCGCCGCCGCCCAAGGCACTGAACCCGAACAGGCGGAGCAAATGCTTGACCGCCTTCTGCGGGACTGGCGGCGGGAGGGACTGTGGACGGATTCGACGGATCACGACCAAACCATGCTCACCGGCACAGCGGCTGAGGCTGATGATCTGAATAAGGATGAGCGGCATCCCGGACAGCGGACTGATCCGCAACAGCCGGAGCATATCCGAGCAAAGGATGATTTTCGTCTGCATGATCTCGTGTTTCAGGTCGGCAGCGGAGATGCGGCCATTCGGGGGAAAGTTCTCTCTCTGTACGGTCATCTTGCCGCTGAACCGGGAAGCGGCGATGCGGAGACCGTATTCGCACTCTATCAGGACAATACGGAGAGCGTGGACAGCGGACAGTACTTGCTGGCTCAGGACGATACAATACTCTCCCGGCACAAGACCCCAGACGCGGTTATCCTGGCCCTAGCCTCGGAGACGGCGGAACTCTGGCGCAAGCGGCGCGACTGGCTGATGATCGCCCATGCCGCCGCTATCGCTAAAGACAATACCTGCATCCTCATGCCCGCCATAGGCGGAAGCGGCAAAAGTACCCTTACGGCAAGTCTGATCTGTGAGGGCTTCACCTTTCTCGCTGACGATATTGTCCCGATTCTTCGGGGTACAGGCCATGCCGTCGCCATACCTTTCTGCCTGCATATCAAACAGGGCGGCGTCAATCCGTTGCGCTCCCAGTATACCGGGATTGAGGCATTGCATCCTCATCCCTGGGGAAGCACAGTCCTCCGCTTCCTTCCTCCGCCGAATTTCAGCCAGCCAACGGCGGACCGAACCTTTCCCATTACGCAGCTTGTCTTTCCGAAATATGAACAGGGGGCGAAAACCCTGCTCCGTCCGATTTCCGCAACAGAAGCCTTTCAACAGCTCCTTGAAGCGGAATGCATGTTGGGCAGTCCCCTGCACCCGGACACTGTCGAACAACTAGTGCGATGGGTGCAGGAGCGGCCTGCTTATAGGCTGCAATATGGCTGTCTGGAGGGAGCGGCGGAAATGCTGGAGCGATTTTCGGAACCTTCAGGTTAGGAAAACCGCTCCATTTATTGGGCCATGTCCGCTTCTGGGCCTACATGCGGCGGTGGCTCGGTTGGGTGCGGGCTGGTCTCTGTGCGGCTCGTCAATCGTTCGAAAAACAAATGATTGATCTTTGAATGTTACATGTGCTAGTTCCAAACGCGGTCCACCCGGCCCCGACACCGGATGTGTTTCCTACTAATCCAAACAATAATGCATCTGCTGATTCCCATTCTGCACAATCACCGAATGTGGTCATTCCTTGCCCATTCGGAGCCGTTGCCGTCCACAATAAACTGTCCAATGGCATTGGATTGCCATTCTCATCCTGATCAATTTTTTCACTTATTCCGCCTATCAGGTCTATCCACGAGTCAGCGATACGGGTAGCACCGGATATAGTAGATATAACATAATATGGACCAGCATGATCTAAATGGTCGGCCGCTGACCCTAACGAACTTGACAGCCATGCCTTGTAAGTACCTTTTAAATCGTCGTTGTTGTTTGCCGCCGCCTGACACTTGCCGTCCGCCCCGGACAACCCCCCTAAATCGCCCGTCCAAGTCTCA
>CBDTVG010000130.1:0-5980 GCA_965363745.1 uncultured Candidatus Electrothrix sp.
TCCTGCGCAATGGCATCTGTTGCTTTTTTTTATTTTTCCTTGAGTCGCTTTTGACAGTATACTCCGAGCCCCGGTGCGGATATTCACGGAGGTCAATCTCTCAGAGATCTATCCTGCAATTCAATGCAGGACGATCATGAGAAGTTACATCTTTTACTCCTAATGATTCAAAATCAGGAGTGTATTCAGGAATGATCTGTTGAAGAATTTTCTTAATACCTCTGCTGTCATGCTCATCAGCTTTTTCACAGAGCTGTTCAATGCCGTTGAACAAATTGCAATACTCCACTTCGTTACCTCGCAACACCATAATTTTTTCATGGTCAGTATCAACAATCCCCTCGCCTTCAGTGATCAGCTCCTCGTAAAGTTTTTCGCCTTCGCGTAATCCTGTATATTTAATTTTTATTTCTTGATCTGGAACTCGACCGGCAAGCCTGATCAGTTCTTTGGCCATTTCCGCTATTTTTATGGGTTTACCCATGCGCAGAATAAAAATTTCTCCACCTTGGCCCATGGAACCGGCCTGCAAAATGAGTTGCGCCGCTTCTTCGATAGACATAAAATATCGTGTAATTTCTGGATGGGTGACAGTAACCGGACCACCGAGTTCTATCTGTCGTTTAAAAAGCGGTATCACGGAACCGGAAGAACCAAGCACATTACCAAATCGAACCGCCATGAAAATGGTATTATGCTCGCTTGCTTCGTCAGCATCTTCATCATCGGTATAAGGACAAGTGGTATATGCCTGCATCAATAATTCGGTTAATCTTTTTGAAGCCCCCATAACATTGGTTGGGCGAACCGCCTTATCGGTCGAAACCAGCACGAATCGTTCCACGTTATACAATATGGATGTTTCTATCAAGTATTGAGCGGCAAGAACATTATTTTCCACCGCCTGCCATGGATTATTTTCAATGAGAGGTACATGCTTATATGCCGCAGCATGAAAAACCACGGTCGGCCTGTAATATTTAAAGACTGTTTTAAGCAGTTTAAGATCCTGAACTTTACCTAATATCGGCACCATGTTATGATAATTGCATTCATGCAGAAGCTCCATCTGGATTGAGTACAGATTTTCTTCAGCCGCATCAAACAGAATAACGGACTTCGGAGAAAACGTGAGTATCTGACGGCAGAGTTCAGAGCCGATTGTCCCCCCGGCTCCGGTAACAAGAACTACCTTGTCTTGCAAATATCGACCAATTTTGTCCTGCTCCAGTCGTACCTCTTCTCTACCCAATAGATCCGTATAGGAAATATCACGAATAGACTTAACTGAAATTGTGCCGTTAATGAGATTACCGATTCCGGGAATAATTTTAAAAGGAACCTTTGCCTCTTGACAATGAGAGACAATACGCCGCATCTCTGATCCGGTTACAGAGGCAATAGAAATTAATAATTCTTGAGCCTTCATGCGCTGAACATGCTCTTTGATGTCAGAGATCAACCCGACCACGGGAATGCCGTGAATTTTCATGCCGACTTTTTTCGGGTCATCATCGACTAGTCCAATCGGCTTATAGGGAAGTCTTTTATTATCGTTAAGCTCGCGCAACACCTTCTCCGCTGAGGAGCCGGCACCTATCAGCAATAATCTAATTTTTGAAGAGGTCTCAGCAGGTAACAGTGATCGGCTTCCTTCCACTTGTTTATAAAAAAAACGGACAGCAACCCGATTGCCGCTGATGAATAAAAAGGTAAGCAAAGAGTCAATGATAAAAAGAGAACGCGAGAGGCCCTGAAAACGATTGAAATAGAGCAGGAAAGTAACAACAGTCAGTGAAGAAACGAACGTTCCTTTCAGAATATTCAGAAGATCGGAATAGCTTGTGTAGCGCCACATGCCCCTGTACAACCCCATAGCGTAAAAAATCACAATTTTTATACAGATTATCACACTCAGCAACGGTGACAACAGGGTGTAAGACACGTCTGAGATATTATCCGCGAAACGGATAAATTGAGCCGCGTTAAAGGACAAAACAAGCAAAAAGAGATCTGTCAGCAGGAGCAGCCAAAAATTAAAATGCGTCGCCTGCTTCACCAGCAGAAAGCATTGCGCCTTTACTTTTTGGATAAAATAAGAGACCATGCAGTATGTATGTATGTATGTATGTATGTATGTATGTCATACATGCAAATTATAAATATCGTTTTATTGTGGTGAAGGTGTCGTAATTCGTTTTGATGTTGTACGAAGTCAACCGTATATAATTTATTTGTACGAAGTGATCTACGGAACCTTATTTTCACATATCAAACTTTCTTTTTAGGAGCCTTTGAAGAGGATGCTGCCTTCTTTTTGTCTTCACCATATCCATAGCCATAGCCATAGCCATAGCCATAGCCATAGCCATAACCATAACGGCCTGTTTTTTTGGTTCCAGTTAGAATCACGCCGATAAGATTTGTTTTTAACTTTTTGAAGGTTTGTACGGATCTACTTGCTATAGAATGTGAAGTCTTGTGCGACCTAACAACAACAATGGTGCCGTCAACAATACTGGACAAAATAGCGACTCCAAGAGTTGCGGCAACAGGAGGACTGTCAATAATTACCAAGTCAAAATCCTTTGTTATATCCCGAGCGAGTCGCTTCATTTCTTCTGAAGCGAGTAATTCTTCAGGATTGGGCGGTACAAGACCGCTGGGCAACAGGTAAAGATTATCCACTTCTGTTTTATGTATTAAACTGGAAGGATCTTCGCCCTTGAGAAGGAAGTCGGATAAACCATGCCTGCTCTCCATCGAAAACATGCGAGTAAGGGCCGGTTTAAATATATCAGCGTCTATCAGCAATATCTTTGTGCCACTTCGTGCGAACGCTGTTGCGATTGAAGCGGCACTAGTGGTCTTTCCTTCACCGGCAAGAGAACTGGTAATTAAAAGAGAATTCAAGACATGACCAGATTTATGATGCTCCAACATCACCTTGCTTTCTTGATAATCTTTGTTCAGCAATCCGTCCAGTTTGTCGCCCACTGAAATTTTTGTTTTTTTCTCCGGTATTACTCCTACAAGTGGCAGATCAAGGAACAGCTCAACGTCATTGCCGTTTTTGAACGTGTTGTCAAAATACTCAATCAAAAAGCACGCCCCTGTTCCTAAAAACAGACCCAGTACTCCGGCAAGCAACAGATTACGGGGTATGTTGGGTTTGAATGGAAATTTAGGCACCTGCGCTTCATCAACTATTCTAATATTATTGGCAACAATAGAGCCGCTAATGTCTGTTTCCTTCAGTCTTTCAAGGAGTACATTGTACATCTGTTTATTACTTTCAGCTTCACGTTTCAGCACCCCGTATTGTATAGCCTGCTCCGCTATTTTTCTGGCCTGTTTCTTGAATGATTGCAAAACATTTTGGATATTTTCCCCTCTATCTTGCAAGATCCGGATCTCTACCCCTAAATCGCGGATTATTTTCCCCGCCTCTCTGGATATTTTCGTTGAAATAAGAGAGAGTTGCGAGTTCAAGCGAATTCGTTCCGGATGATTCTTTTTAAATTTTGTTGAAATTCGAGCCAGCGCTATTTCAATTTTACTGTACTCCTGTCTCAAAATTTTGAGTTGCGCATTCTCCTGAAACTCAGGAATAGTGTCTCCCTTGCGCTGTTTTCGTCCCAAGCCTTTTATTTCTCGAAGAATGGCTTCTTTCTCCATTCTCTGCAGACCTAATTTAGAGTAATTTTCATTCAACTCGGTGATCTTATCATCAACAGTGCTCTGCCTTTTCTCAAGAGAAGACAGTTCTTCTTCCTGCTTGTATTTCAGAACATCCATTTCGGATTGCTTAACCTTGGCCTTTAATATCGACACCTGTTCCGACAACCAAGTAAATGCATTATTCGAAGATGCTCGACGATCTTCAAGATCATACTCTATATAAATCCGAGCCAGCGTGTTAGTATAAAGAGCCGCCTTTTTGGGATCAGGACTGACAGCCTTAAGTTCTAAAAGATTTGTACCTCTTAAAGACGCCACCGAAATATTTTTACTAAATGCTTTAATCGGATCAGGCTGCACCTCGGGAGCATCCGTTCTCTTGAAAACATTCGGTAAATTTAAAACACTAAATATGGAATCGGATTTTTCAACCTTATTAAATTTATTTGATAAATTCAGCGTATTAAAAACCCTACTGATTACTGTACGGGAAGTGACTATCTTTTTCTGCGTTTCAATAAATTCATTTGTTTTTCCCATATCGAAATTGGCAAAATCTACAGGAGATTGATTGTTCGGCTCGAAAATCATCATACTGCTCCCCTGGTAAAGCGGAACTTGCCGATATGAATACACTCCCGCAAGAATGACAATAAGGAAAAAAATCGCAATAAGATATGGATATCTTCTACGCAAAACTAACAAAAATTGCCGTAGATTTATTTCCTGTTCCTGAATTTCAGGCTGTTCTTGATGGTTCATTTTATATAATTTTATGAAGCGGCATTACGGTGCGTATAATCAAATCGCACCAAATTTCACGATTGTTGACATGCAATCAAAATTGATTCTTCCAGAATAGTCAAATAAAAAAACGAACCAAAAAAATAGCTCAAATTTCGGTTCGTTTTTTCAGATAACGGCTCGGATCGAAAGGCGATATTTTTATCAGCTCACCAGAAACTAAGCGGAACATCAACGACATCATCCGGCATAATAAGAGTATCCATACTCGCCTCTATTTCTTCGACTTTGCCGTTTTTAAGACGTTTAATGACTGTATTTTTAGGAGCGGCTTTTTTGGTGGCTCCGCCCGCCATAGCGATTGCCGTCAACAATGTTACCTGTTGTTCATAAGGAAATGAACCCGGCTGCTTTACCTCACCGACTACATGATATGAACGAATTTCCGGTACAAAAACCGTATCATCAGGCTGGAGAACGGTATCAATACTTGCCTTTATCTCCGCAACCCGACCATTGCTCATCTGGCGTTTGATGACAGCATTCGCAATAGAACCTTTCGTCGTTGCCCCGCCAGCCATTGTTATTGCTTTCAGTAAAGATATGCCATGCTTATATGGAAATGAATCCGGTGCCTTTACTTCACCAACCACATGAATAAAATTGGTATCTTCCGGTATATAAACAGTGTCATCTATTTGTAGAAGACTGTCCAAACTCACTTTCACCTCTACAACTCGTCCATTCTGCATACGCTTGATGACAGCGTTTTCGACCGATCCTTTTTCTGTGACACCATCGGCCAAGGTTATAGCTTTCAGTAAAGTGATACCCTCTTCAAACGGAAATGTGCCAGCATGTTTAACTTCTCCTATTACATGAAATGAGCTGTTATCCGGTATATAAATAACATCACCGTCCTGAAGGTAGACATTAGCCTCATCTTTGCCTTCCACCAACAACTGATGCAAATCAACATAGTAGGTTCTAATATTTTTAGATGTCCTACGATTTGTACCTTGGGAGGAGTCTCTCATTATATGAGCCTTTTGCCCGCTCATAACTGTTCCTAATTGAGAAGAAACCCCCTCGGCCTTTGTCAGAAGATCAAAAAGGCGAGTGGGGGAGTCAAGAAAATAAATGCCTGGTTTTCCGACATTTCCCATTATCTTGACTTTTTTACTCAGATATTTACTGACATCGACACTGACAATGGGATTATACAAATAATCTTTTTCCAGAATTTTGGTCAGTTTGTCCTTGATGGCGACAAGTGTTTTTTCTGAAACATTCACTTGACCGACAAGAGGGAAAACAATGTAACCGTCTGTAGATACAGTATATTCTCCCTTTAAATCAGGGTTGTCATAAACATCTATGGCAAGAATATCTTCGGACCCGACGGTATAGGATTTATTTCCATTATTTTTTGAATTGACTAGAGGCAACATTTCGCTACCTCCAGATATTATCGGCCAAGACGTTTGTACAGAGGGCGTAACAGACTTTTTTTCCAGCTTTACTGGCGATATGTTAGACCTAACAGACCTAACAG
>CBDTVG010000131.1:0-5973 GCA_965363745.1 uncultured Candidatus Electrothrix sp.
TCTCTTCGATGCCATCCAGACTGATGGCGACTGTGCCGATATCGCATTTTCTCATTTGCTGAACCGTCGCCTCATCAAGCAGCCAGCCGTTGGTGATCATATTAGGAACGATCCCGTTACGTTTCAACCCTTGAGCCAACAGGGGCCAATCTTTACGGGTCAGGGGCTCTCCTCCAGACAGGGTTATCCATTTCAGACCCAATTTTCCCAGATCATTACAGAGGGCAAGAGCCTCTTCTGTGCTCAACTCATCAGGCAGGGCCTGAGCGCAGGAGGAACCGCAATGCATACAGCGCATATTGCAGGCCATAGTGGTTTCCCATACGGCGGTGACAGCTTGATAGTCAGACATAATAATTTTCCCCTTAAAAAATAAACAGGTGCCGCCCGGTCAGGCAGCACCTGTAATTGCGCATCTCTCTTTGGTCGATATTCCCTATCTGTTTAACAACCGTTATCTTGAGGGAAAATTATACCGCATCATCGGGGGGAAGTTGTACCGCATCATCGGAACATTGTATTTCATTATCACTGGCGGATTACAGCAATCATCACCTACACAAGAAGGTGGCTGGATACCGTATTTTAGCTGTGGCTGTGGTTGATTACAACAATCATCGCCTACACAATGAGGTGGCTGGATGCCATATTTTAGTTGTGGCTGAGGCGGATTACAGCAGTCATCACCCGGAGGGCATAAGAGGCATGGATCAATAGGTGTGGAGTATATAGGCTGCGGCGGGTTTATGTTATAAACCATTACGGTTCCACTCGATGGAGCACGAACCGTCGCCGCCGGTGGCGCAGTGAAACCTTCAAGTCGCAAGGCATCATCTGTGTCAGCATCTTCAGCCTTGACCACATTAAAGGTATAGGTAACCTGTTTCTTCGGTTCTTCAACTTTCCAGGGAGCGGTCAGAACAAAAACAGCCTTGCCGCTTCCTTCGTCGGTTCCCCGAAAACTGAATATTTGAATGACCGGCGCAACAGCTCTTGTTGAAGTGGGCTGAACAGACATGCTGACCATATTAATGTTGCCTTCAAAGGATCTCAACTCCCAGCCATATCCGGTGGAACCCATCATTGATTCTAATGATATATCTACAGATTGACCGACTTCAATTTTAACCTCTTCTTGGATCATCATGCTTATGCTCCTTTTTAAAAATGATTAATTTTACATCCACTATAGACCATATTCCATAGTGTTTGCTCGTGGTTATTTTGTATGACCGTGGAGTGTGCCAAAAAAATAAGTATTGAGAGCTTTCCCCCTAACACAGGAAAAAGAGAGAAGAGGGACTAATCTACCCAAGGGCGAGCCTGCTTGATAATAAGCTGCTTGTCCTTATCGATCTTGAACTCAATGTCCATGGCAAATGCAGGATCATTTTGACGATGATAAACCGCCTTAAAATGCTTCTGAATGTCCATCATATGCAAAAAGAGCAATTTTATTTGTTCGTCAGTCAAAACATGATCGGGAGGCGTAACCAGACTTGATCGGCGGATATAGATTATTTCATTGTCATATGTGATTGGATTGTCAGAAACGACCGTCCGCATAACCACTAACTCATCTGGCACTGATCCGGGAGGAGGATTAGTAACCAGGGCTTCTCCAAGCTGTGCATTGATATAGCAGCCCGGCCAGTTTGGATCGAAAATATTTTTAGTCAGGCCCACGCCGTTGGCCAATTCTTCGTCAAAATTCGGATGAACAAGCACGGCCATTGCAGTGGTGAAATGGTCAATGCGGTAAAAATTACGCTCTGCAAAGGCCCGGTAGTTCCACAGGCTGGCCCAGACCTGTTTGATCGACTTTTCAATATGCCCTTCGTCTTTGCGGTGGGTATATGAATCGTACAATCCGGCACCGTTGAATCCCTCCAGATCCTCATTGTTTGTACTGGAACGGCAGCGCAGCGGCTGAGTTGCCGGAAAAACGGTATGCATTTTTCCTAGCGCTTGAGCCAAGTCTTCAGCAAGGGGTGCTTTCTTGATCTGTTTACGGAATTTTTTAAGTTTTTTTTCACGTACCTCCGGATTCTGCTGAAATTCCATTTGTTCGATCATCTCCCGTGCGTTATCGTACAGCCCGTTTTCGGTCATAAACCGATGATAAAAAGAAAACGGTACTGCATAGCCGTCTGGAATCATGCCGGGTGTAGTTAGAATTTTTCTCAGTTCGGCAAGGTTGGCGGCCTTGGCCCCATACGCCTGCAAATCCGCATTGCCAATATTATCAAGATCAACGATATCTGATCGGGTAAGATCACGGTTGGGAAACTGCGCTTCCGTTGGCCGAGTGCTCTCTATATGCTCGTCAACTTCCGCCTGTGTTGCCTCCCGGATTGCAATGTCGTCCGCCCCGACCTTCAGATAGACCAGCTTGCCGAGCAGCGGAGCTATACGTGGATCGTCGTCTGAAGCATTTTTTAGGTAGGCGTTAGGCGTGTCATTCTGTTTTGCCTTGAGGTTGATGTGAGACAAGGGGGTCTGCGGCTCTTCGGTCAGGACACCGGCCACATGGGTCAAGTCGTTGGGCAACAGTTTGAATATGACCACATCCCGGATGGTCGGTGGCGGGTCGGCAGGATCAACCAGCCGCAACCGTCCGTAGCCTTCGCCAGGATTTAGGGGGCTGTAGGTTGTGCTGCCGAAGAGCTGATATGTGGAAACATGCTCTATTCCCAGCTGCTCAAACTGTTCTTTCTCGGCCTGATATACATCCTGATGAGTTTCTCCGGCAGGATGATAGGCCAGCAGGTTTGCCGCAAAAGGCATGGCCGCCTGGATTGCTTGATAGGCCATATGGACGAACTGCACCTTGACTGGATCCGTGGGCCAGAATTCAAGGGCATAGAGTCCCTGCTCGCCGGAAGGCCAAATGAAATTATCGTGGGCTAGGATAGTGCCTGACAAAAAAATACGGTTATCGGTGAAATAGGTCTGCTGGTTGAACTGCTGATTGGTTAGCGGCACATTCAGTACCTCTGTGGCAAAAACAAAATGGTATTGGATGTTGTTCGTATTGAGGAAATAGATAACCGGCTGTTCCGTATCGACTCCGGTCAGCAGGAATTTTACCTCCAGAACGCCTAATGCGCCGGGAACGTCATCCCGGCGGGCGAGTTGTTCAAAGACGGTGCGGTCGGGGATTGCTGTGGCTCCGGATTCGATGGGTATTTCCATGGCAGGCGGTTCCGGCGTTGGTTGTTGGATGACAGACAGTGCGGCTGAGGGTACGAAAAGACTTGTTGGTGTTGGTGTTTCCGGCTGAGTAGGAGGAGAGGGGATACTTGGAAAATGATCTAATGGGGGACGGTTTGATTTTTTCACTTCTCCTCCTTTTGGTAGGTCAGATAGAGTGTGAGATGGAAGCCTGATTCGAATTCCGACGTGTTCAACGGGGCGGATGAAGCTACTGATGATTGGTTATACGAATTAGTCTCCAACGTATAACTGCACTTCTAATGAATTAAAAACCGTATCAATTACATTAAATATACTTACTAACGGAGAACCGGCCATATGGAGCCCAATCACTTCATCGCTATTATTTAAAACTAACGCTCCACTGTCGCCAAAATCACTATAGTTTTCACATAGAATTTGATTCTTAAAGCCTACATGTAGCTTTTCTGAAGAGTTAAATGGAGATTTCATTCGCATAGTAAATCGATAGTTAACATCAATAACTTTTGCATATGATCTACCTGATGTTCTACCAACAATATGTACAATGTCGCCGAGTTGTATTCTATTGGTGACTTTTTCAGGAAGCACTTCCGTTTCTCTCAGCTTAGGATTTACTTCTACTTCAGAAAAAATCTTGGCAATAGCAGCATCAATTTCATTAGGATACCCCTCTCCATAGTCTAGAGGATGAAACCGGGATAATTGAGCTACCGAGTCCATCTCTATTGTTCCGCCATCTTCCACTGCGGGCTGGAGGATTGAATCCCCGATATTACCAAGCCCCTCGTTGGCTAATACGTGAAGGTTAGACAATATATACTTATCATCGGGAAAATGATTTGAAATCACTATACAACCTAGCGTTCCCGCTCTGACATTAGGATGCGAGACCCCACATCCAGGAATCAGAGGTCTCGCTTTCTCGCTAAATACTTGAGGCTGTACATCGCCCACTTCAATAACATCAAGTTCTATTTCGCCGATATGGGGTATATCCAAAGTTGCTGGCACCAAGTAATCCACAAAATATGGTGGTAACTTTTGCTTCACATATATTCTCAATGCCAGCCTTCCGCAACTTTCTCCGTTTTTGATTTTCTCACCAACACCAAATCCTTGAACATTCTCACTTTCTACCCAATCATTATTAATTGATGCCAACCAAGGTCGCAAGTCGACAAGTAACTCTACAATATCTTGGGAAAAACCAGAACAGGAAAGTGGGTCAGGTTCTGTCAGCAATGCAATCGCAAACTTAGCTTGCTCTTGAATATTCACCGGGTCACATAGCCTGTGCCCACATAGTTGCTATCAAACCAGCATCAATTGCAACCACAGCAAGTATAAAAGGAATGATCTCTGGACTAGGCTCAACATTCAAAGACTCAACTAACTCATCATACTTTTCATTGCTAATAATAGCCGCAACAGGAAAACGCTCCGATATTCCAATAACCGGAATGTCTTCTAAATCTTCGAATTTTCTCGTCCCTACCCTTTTAAATCTCTCGTAAAAAGAGCTATATGGTTCGAGAGACTCTCTTCCCAAGTAGCAGACACCATTATAGTCAATGTATTTGATAGGTGTTCCTATATCACTTGGATTTGGCAAATAAAGTCCACATACACTTCGATATTGCGTGTTCATAACTTCCTCCATCAACTAATTTTGAGTTAAACTCGACTATCAAGCTTTTTCTTCTTAACCGAACTTTTTTCGGGCTAACCCCTGCATACCATTTCAGTAACTTCAACAAGTTAGATTTTCCCGTGAGATCGAAAGAAAAAAATATTTTATTTTTTATTGTAGATAGCCTCACCTCCTTCTCATCGATTGATCAATAAAAATGGTAATTAATAAGCTTAATTAAAACAAAAAGTTGATGGTCAGGTAAAAAGTCCAGATTTCCCCTTTTTCGCCTCGCAACTCCTTGAGTTATCGTTGCCAAAAACGCATATTTTGACTTTTTACCAAACCATCAAAAGTTGCAAGGGCTACCGATATTTTTGTTGTATTTGCAGATATTTTTTTTCAGTCACTACGTCTAGCTAGCAAATAATCCCTCATTAACTCTTTGTTTTCGCAGGTTATATTTCAACTATTTAGTTTTGTCTAACAAGACACAGTCTACTGTTTTTACATACAAAACAAATAATTTAACTGCTAAAGTATTAACCAATCGATGAGCTTCCTGTAGTCATTGAAGTAAAGTGAATGCTGAACTGACCGCTCTCCCCCATAATCAGCCGCAAGCCAGCGTTGCACAGGAAGGTTAATCTGATATTTTATCACTGTAGAACGATTCCCGCATCAAAACAAAGATAGCCAAGCCGTCTTGCATAGCTAGGAAATCACATCATGCCGAGTCCTCTCAGCCTCCTGAATAATATTTCTGCTTCTTTCTCTGACTCTTCCGTGCCGGAGTTCGAATGATAGTTAATTTCGCTCGACGGTGTCTACCCACTATTTCATACTCTTTGCTGTCTTTGCCTTATCGGACACCGAGACGCAGCAATCAATGAATCAATAGCTCACCTCACCAATAATGCTCATCAAAGGAGTCCCAGCAAGATGATCGGAAAAATCAATTCCCATTTCTCCTGTCTTCTCTATCACCCCTAACGCCGATCGGATCGCCGCTTTTTCCGAAGCGCAGGTCAAGTAGTTGACCCGGTTATACTCACCGGTGGCAAAATAATTGGTACAGCCGCACCAATTCATACAAAAATCCTTCAGAGCACAGCTGCGGCATTCAGCATTCTGCACAACTC
>CBDTVG010000132.1:0-5897 GCA_965363745.1 uncultured Candidatus Electrothrix sp.
AGAAGAGAATCCTGCCAAACTATTTTTTACAAATCCCTGAACGCTTGCAGAAATTGTCCGCCTTAGGCGAGTCGTCCGTTGCAATGCCGCCCCGCAACACAATTATCGGGGGAGGAACAGACCTGTGGGTTCAAAGACCCAAAAAGTTGTATGAAGGTGACTTTACTCGGTTGTCCCGCAAGAAAGTCTTAAAAGGGGTCTGGATCGAAAACGGGTATTGCCATATCGGTTCGGCAACAAGCTTTCAGGGAATAGAGAGTGCTCCAATCATACAAGATTTCTTTCCGGGTATCCGGGAGTATTTCAAACTCATCGCCTCCAAGCCCATTCGCCACCGCGCAACAATTGGCGGCAATATTGTCAATGCGTCACCCATCGGTGATTTGAGCATTTTTTTTCTGGCGTTGGATTCATCCCTCACATTGAATCATGAGGGGAACCGACGCGAGATTGCTCTGAAAGAGTTTTTCTTGGGATATAAAAAGCTCAATAGAAAGGAGAACGAACTTGTTGAGGTAGTCAGTTTTCCAGTGCCTACCGGGGATAGCTTATTCAACTTCGAAAAGGTATCCAAGCGTATCCATATGGATATCGCCAGCGTTAACTCTGCGATCCAGATCACCCTGAATGACGGTATTATGGTGCGGGTTCATCTATCAGCGGGCGGTGTTACCCAGATACCGCTTTATCTATCCGGTGCAACTGGCTATTTGAGGGGTAGGAAACCAGACGTTGAATCTGTGCGCAAAGCCGCATCCATCGCACAGTCAGAAATATCGCCGATCAGCGATATGCGCGGATCGGCAGAGTACAAGCGCCTGTTACTGCGCCAATTGATTTATTCCCATTTCATCACGCTCTTCCCGGGAAAAATCACCTTGGAGGGATTACGATGAAAAACATCGACTCCGAACTCCACGTCCGAGGCAAATCACGATTCGTGGATGATCTGTCTGTACCGGAAGGCACATTACATGCCGCTGTATTCTCTTCCCCCATCGCCCACGGTAAAATTATTAAACTTGATACCGATATCGCCGAACAGATGGAAGGCATACACGCAATCCTGACTGCCAAGGATATCCCCGGCGACAACCAGCTCGGTAACATTATTCCCGATGAGCCTCTGTTGGCCACAGGAGAAGTACACTACGTGGGCCAGCCTATTGCTGTAGCAGTGGCTGACCGAGCCTCTATTGCTCGCGCAGCAGTACAGGCAATAACAATTGAATATCAAGAATATCCTGCAATTTTTGATGCTAGAGACGCCTATGCACAGGGACAATTAATTGCGCCCCCCGTCACTTCCTCGCTGGGCGATATTAACGCAACTTGGCAAAAATGCGATGTAGTCGTAGAGGGCCGGGCGGAATCAGGTGGGCAGGAACATCTCTATCTGGAGACTCAGGGAGCGATTGCGCTACCTACCGAAAATGGAGGACTCAAGCTTATCTCTGGAACACAAGCCCCTGGCACGGTGCAACAGGTTGCGGCTCGGGTCTTGGGGGTACCCATGCACAAAATCGAGGTTGATGTGTTGCGATTGGGTGGTGGATTCGGTGGCAAGGAGGAGCAGGCAACGCCTTGGGCGATGATGGCGGCACTGGCGGCATTCAGACTGAATAGAGCGGTGAAACTTATCCTGCGCCGTAATGAGGACATGCGTATGACGGGCAAGCGCCATCCCTACTCATCCGATTTTAGGATTGGCCTGACCCATGAAGGAAAGATTCTCGCCTATCAGGTGGCCTTCTACCAAAACGCTGGCGCGGTAGCTGACGGATCACCGGCAATCTTGCTTCGAACTCTTTTTCATGCCACCAACAGCTATTATATTCCCAATATCTATATCACAGGGAGCAGTTGCCGCACCAACCTTCCGCCCAATACCGCCTTCCGGGGCTACGGCACCCCGCAGGCTGCGTTTGTTATGGAGGCTGCTATATTCAAGGCGGCGCAAAGAATGAAGGTGGAGCCACGGTTCATCCAAAGGAAAAATTTGTTACATGAAGGCGACCGGTTCCATTACGGCATGAAGGCCGAGAACAGTCAGGCGCAGCGATGCTGGGAGGAGACTGAAAAAACATATCACACCGAAGAGATGTTTCGAAGCATGCGAAATTTTAATCTTGAAAACCAAACACGGAAAAAAGGTTTAGCTATCATGCCGATTTGCTATGGCATATCGTTCGATAACGCCGTCTTCCTGAATCAGGGATATGCGCTGGTGCATATCTACAATGACGGCAGTGTCTCTTTGAGTACAGGAGCCATCGAAATGGGGCAAGGTGTTAGCACCAAGATGCGCCAGGTAGTGGCCAATATTTTCTCGCTCCCCGCATATAAAATCAAAATAGAGACTGCTAATACGACCCGCGTCGCCAACACCTCGCCTACCGCAGCGAGTTTCAGCACCGATTTGAATGGTCATGCCGCTCGTTTGGCTTGTTTGGATATTTTGGACCGTCTGAAGGGATTTGTCTCCCGCCAGTTGAAAACCGACCAAAACGGTATTGAATTTAAGGACGGGAACGTCTACTTGCGAGGCAGGTCCACGGAATTTACTTGGGACAAGCTGATTCATGACGCCTATTTAAACCGGATCAATCTTTCGGCACAAGCCCATTACAGCACCCATTTCGATGAGAAAAAAAACAAAGGTGAAGCTTGCTATGCCTATCACGTTTTCGGCACAGCTGTCATAGAGGCAACCGTGGATTGTCTGCGTGGCAACTATGAGATTGATACCTTCAAGGTTGTACATGATGTCGGGAACAGCCTCAATCCCGTCATCGACCTCGGGCAGACAGAAGGAGGCATTGTACAGGGTGCGGGATGGATGACGATGGAAGAAGTCATCCATGACGAGAAAGGAAATTTAATGTCCGATACCTTATCGACCTACAAAATACCGGATATTTATTCCTCACCAAGAAAAATAGAAGTATCTTTTCTGCAGGATTCAGAAAATCCTCATGGACTGTTCAACTCCAAGGCAATCGGTGAGCCGCCTTTTCTGTATGGCATTGGTGCCTACTTTGCCATACTGCAAGCTATGAAATACTTTTGTCCTAAAATGCAAGTGGAGTTTTCAGCACCCATAACTCCAGAGAAGGTGCTTCTTTCACTTTATACTCGATGAGCCAGTTTTTTATACTTGACTGAATTTAAAAGAAATTACTCGGCAAGGGTCATCTTGAAAAGCTTAGTAAAATAAGCATGTTAAGTTTTCCTGACACGTTCTGGCTATGTGAGTACCCAAAAGAACGTCAAATGTGGGGTCTAGAAATACCCTGAAAATTCAAATCATTAAAAGTAAACAATTAAAAACTGGCTCATCGAGTTATAGCGAAGTCGAACCATCAAACTCAAATTTAACAATCTGACTTAGGAGAACTGAAATGGCAGCCATTTATGATAATATTGCTAAAGATTACAAAAAGATCACTGGTCTTGCAATCCGAGAATTTGGCGTAAATTATACATATTTCCAGGCAATTCGCGAAGTGTCGGGAAAATCCGTCCTTGATCTGGCGTGTGGTGAGGGCTATTACACCAGAAATATTAAGCAAAAAGGGGCGGCCCATGTCATAGGAATCGATATCTCGGAAGCGATGATCGAACTGGCCAGACAAGAAGAAAAGAGGCAACCACTGGGTATTGAGTATAAGGTTCGTGATGCACTCGAACTTGGCGAATTTAAAAAGGTCGATCTAGTTGTTGCTGCTTATCTTCTAAACTATATGCAAACAAAGGAACAATTGCTTAAAGTGAGCCGAAATATCTATAACAACATTAGACCAGGAGGGAGTTTTATTACGATTACCGAAAATCTCGAATTACCTTCTCATGCTTACTCAAAAAGGAAATATGGTTTTTCAAGAAGAGCACCCGAATCGCTTTATGAAGGGGCAATCATCACGAATACACTTGCAACTGCCGAAGACCAAGAAGCGGTCAGTTTTGACAGTTATTGGCTTTCAAAAGCAACGTATGATTCAGCGCTTCTGGAAGCAGGGTTCAAAGAAGTGTTATGGCATCCCGTCAAGATTTCTCCTGATGGCATACAGAAATTTGGTCACGAATATTGGAAATATTTCCTTAAGCATCCTAGTTTTTCCTGCATTGAATGCGTGAAAGAGAGTTAGTTTGCGTCAATGAAATCAGAAAATAAACCTTCAATCTGGCGGTTAGCAGGCGATTGCCTGCACAACTCGATTCCTGTGGCGTTGCTGATAGTTGCCGAAAGCCGTGGCAGTACTCCCGGGCGAACTGGTTTTAAGATGGCAGTGGCGGCGGATGATCGATTGGCAGGCACCATCGGCGGTGGCATCATTGAGCAAAAGTTCGTTGAACAGGCGCGGCAAAAACTCAAACATGCCGACACTACATCTATTATCCGGCGACAAATCCACGATCAAAGGGCGGGAGCGGATTGCACTGGCATGATATGTGGCGGCAGCCAGACGATTATCCTCTATCCCTGTCGGAAGAGCGATCTGACCGTGATAGAGTACCTTGCCAACCTAGACGAAAACAAGGGGAGAGCCATACTGCGCCTGTCACCATCCAGCCTCTTTTTTATACCTGAACAACACAATGACAAGCCTCATGATTTCCAGATGGAAGCCGAAAATGAGTGGCTATACGAGGAAAACATGGGCTGCGTCAATACCGTGTATATTATCGGTGGCGGACATATAGGGCAGGCACTTTCCCGTGTTCTGGCAATGCTTGATTTCCATATTGTTATTTTGGATGAGCGTACAGATATTGATGCTCCCGAGGCCAACGAAACACGCCTTGTCTCCTACGGAGATATACAACCGTACATCTCCGATGGTGAGCAAAACTACGCTGTCATCATGACATCAAATCATAAGACTGACAAATTGGTACTGAAACAACTATTGAATAAGCAGCTATTTTATCTCAGCATGATGGGCAGTAATAAAAAGGTTAATGAAATTTTTGCTCAGTTACGTCAGGAGGGAATTCCTACAGAAATATTGGCAACTGTTTACGCACCAGTTGGGTTGCCGATAAAAAGCCACACGCCAGCGGAGATAGCCGTTAGCATAGCAGCCGAGATAATTTCATTGAAGAACACCCGCTCTTATTGAATAATAGCGAACATAAACCAGTTGTTTTATTTATATCTGATCGGTTTAAAGAATGATCAGGTTTATTACCAATAAAAAACATCCTGACTGTTACGGAATTAGGGGGCTATGTTAAATGATAGTATATAAACAAGTTAGTTTGTTCACCAGAGAGCTTCTGCAAATCATCAGAAAGGAGACTATGAATCAAAAACCACGCCTATAAGACGTGGTTTGCATTCGACCTGTAAGGCCGCCCTCAACAAAACCCAAAGGGCCTTGTTGAAATAATATCGAGCTGCTCCCATATTTTTGATGCTCTAGTTATTTTCCTGATACTTAACGTACTTTCTTATCATCTCAGCATCTATACCTACGGTATCAACACAATATCCAGCTGACCAGAAATGATTTCCCCAATATTTTCTCGTTCGCAGGGATGGAAACTTCTGAAAAGCTTGAATAGCTGTCTTGCCTTTTACCGTCCCCATCAATGTTGAAATAGAAATCTTAGGGGGAACCTTGACAAGCAAATGCACATGATCTGATTGAACATTTAATTCAACAACTTTACACCTTAATCTTTCAGTATGAGCATATACTGCTCCAACTTAGGTTTTTTCTGGTACGATATTTGCTAAATAAGTTTATGATATGTCACGTTCAGTTTATTTTTTAATAAATATTGGAGATTAATATGAAGATGCCTGATCATATATTTACAAAAAATGAAATTATTAAACTGAATAAATATAGAGATAAGCAAAAAAATGCTAATTTAAAAATAAGATTTGT
>CBDTVG010000133.1:0-5770 GCA_965363745.1 uncultured Candidatus Electrothrix sp.
CCTGAATGCCTTCCTAATATCCTAATAAGCCCTTCCTCTATGCTCATTAGTCAAACTTCTGACTTTTGAAAATTATTTCATTTTCATGATCCGTTCGCGGTGCTGATGAATCAGTTTATAACTGCGCCTCCCTGTCCCCTTGTTCGGCAAGCTGTCTGGTTTTTTCAGTAAGCTGGTCGGCGGCTTGAGAGAAAGTCAGTATTACAATCAGAAAGCGGGACGGCGGGAAAAATATGAATACGGATTTGTGATTATGCCTTGTTCGCATGAAGCAGACCTCCTTCCATGATATAGTTTTCAGGAAAATCAGTAGAAATAATAACTTTCCCAGCCGCTTGGACAATCTGATCAGCAAGTTGTCCTCCCACTGAATTTATTGCTGATTCATCTCCTAAGATCAGGCGAGTGATTTGTGCGGCGGTCGCCTGTTCAGCGGGTTGAGAGGGTAGAAATGCGACTGCACCGTTTTTATCAATTTTGTGCAACAGGTTTCCTTCGATGAGCAGATTAAGCGTCCCGGCAAGATCAGTTTCATTGACAGCTTGGCAGTTCTTCACCAAATGCTCCGGCAGGGTGGCTTCAGCGCAGGCGAAATTTTTGTAGACCGTGAGCAGAATATCAAAGGCGCACTGAAGATCCTGTTGTGCCGTGCTATCGGTGCCCGGTAGCTGATATTGATTATGATTTTGAATAGCATAGGCTAGGGCTGCGCCGAGCAGGATAAACATCCAACCGAGCTGAATCCAGACAAGAAAGAGTGGCACTGTGGCAAAAGAACCATAGATCGCATTATAATTGGCCACGCCGATCTGAAGGACAACGTAAATGCGTTGTACGATAAACCAGAAAACAGCACCGAACAGTGCGCCGCAAAAGGCCGCCCCCCCGGTCTTGACTTTGATATTGGGGAAAAAGAGATACATCATCATCAGGGACAGGGTGATAAAAAGAAACGGAAGTAATTTAAGCAACATCTGCGCCATCCAAGCTGATGGAATGACAGTGGTGATGTAGCCCATTATTTTTTGGGATTCAAGAACCGCCTCGCCAGCCAAGGCGATATTTACAGAAATGGGAAGCAGAACGAGCAAGGCCAGATAGTCCATGATTTTGCGAAATAATGACCGCCCCCGTTCGGTATGCCAGATAGCGTTCATAGCGTCTTCCACTGAGCTGAACACCATGATCACGACAATGAGTAGACCAGCTATACCAAAGGCGCCGAGAGCGGCGAAGTTGGTGTTTTCCACATAGTCAAAAACTGTGTCAATTGCATGATGCAGATGACGGTTTAAAGAGGCCGGAGCTTCCTGTTCTGCTTGTCCGTTTTCTTCGACAGAAGGGAGTAGATCTGTCTGTTCTTCTATTTTTTCTTCTGCCTGCGGTAGTGTCAGTTCCGCAGAAACCGAAGAATCTATCTCTTGTTTTTGTTCTATTTTTTGTTGTGATGCGGGATCTAACTGATCAATAAAATGATACGCCGCCACCCGCATTTGATTGCCGTTGCCCAATCCTTTGAGCAAGGCGGTGCTCATCGCCAATAGGGGAACCATAGAGAGGATGATGGAAAAACTCAGGGCGGAGGCCCGCAGGGGAATATTGCTGTTGCTGAATTCATAAACCATAATCAGCAAAATGCGAAGTAGGCCTCGGAACAGAGCGATAATTTTTTTTTCATCCGGCGGCTGGCTGAACGCCCATCGGTTGAAACGGCTTCCTCTTTTCAATGCGATCGCAGTTTGTGTCACATTATTTCAGGTTGAAATCTTTCGGTGAGCCTTTCAGTTCGCCGTTCTTTTTGAGTTTGTATTGAGCAGGGGAACCTTATTTTTATTGTCAGCTTTTACTTTGCCAGCCTTTGTTTTGCCAGCGGGTGCTTTGCTGGAGGCGGCGGCCCGCAGAGTGATTACTTTATTTTTTTGTTTTTGTTTGGCACCTGCTCCGCCGCTCTGTTTGTCGGCTCGCTCAAGAGTTTTCACTGAAGTTTTAAATTTGTCCGCAATAACTGTCGCCGTCTTATCTTTTTTCGCCTTATTTTTTTTTCCAGATATTTGCTTTTTGTGAAAAAGTCTGTTTGGTATTCTTTTTATTCCTTTTCGGATACGTTTTGTGGCGGGAAGACGAAGCAAAGTTCCTTTGGGAATATATTTTCTTCCGGCCAGAACTGGCTGTCGAAGAGCCGGATTTAACTTTTCAAAATTATCCCGCTCAATATTGAAATATTCGCACAGATCTTTCGTGTCAATATAGTTACGTAAACGGAAAGTAACATTGATCCACGGTCGATCTTTGATCAACGAGCGGTCGTTTTCCAAACGTCTGGCGACCCGAACTGCGGCTATAAATTCTGAATAAAAATTTTTTGAAGCGAATTTAAAAATTCCGGTTTCGTGATTAGCTATTATTTTTGGATAGGTGCCCCATTGTTTTTGAGCGCGTACCATGCCCGTTCGTCCGTAATTATAGGCCGTAAGGGCCAGCGGCCACGAGCCGAGCTGACGGTGGTTTTCCTGCAAAAATTTCGCCGCCGCTTGACTAGCAAGGTACACGTCAAAACGCTCATCAACCAGATTGTTGACAGTCAGGTATTCCTTCCCTGTATACTTGGTGAACTGCCAAAGACCGACGGCTGCTGCTTTGGAATGGGCGTTGAGATTAAAGGATGATTCCACATGGGGTAGATACGCCAGTTCCACCGGCAAACCACGAGTTCTCATAATTCTTTTGATAAGAGGCATGTAGCCCCCTGAACGAATGACCCCTTTTCTGAATGCTTCTTTTAAGCCGGTCTGTAGACGTATATTTTCAAGTGCTTCAAGGAAGAAGGCGGGGGAATTTTTGTATGTAAAAAATGAAAAAATTTGTTGTTCTTCTTTTGTGCTTGGTTTCTCACCGTTTGCGAATTTTTTTAGAATATTTTTGTGACGTAGACGGACAAGTTGAATAAGGTTTTTATTAATTTTTTTTGCTCCGGGAACATTTCTTGGAACAAGATCAATGACCGCATAGACAATATTTAAATCATTTTTATCATGTAAGACACCTTGGTTATGGCTATAGACCCTGTATATTTTTTCCCAAAAACGAACATTGGGAGCGATAATCGGATAAATAGGAAATTGGGCACCAGCTTCAGCCCGCCCGCTCTGACTGTTTGCCAAAACGATCACGAGAAAAAAAAGGGGGAGAGTGAATTTCTTAACAAGAAAGAGCATTAGACGCTGTGTTTTTATTGTACGTTGTCATGTTAAGAGCGGACTGCGAAACCCGTTCTTCCTCTTATGTTTATACATATCGGTCAATTTTATGTTGACACCCCTGATATTTTTCCGTCAAAAAGATAAAGTCAGATTTGACAAAATACTTATTTTTTACTAAAAATCAAAAATATGCGCAAGTGAATTGAACGAAATTGGTATTGACATAATTTGAACAGATGTAAGAAATATATAATATACATGAGGCTACAAGTATGAATGATCTGGATAAACTGCGGGTAATGCTGCCCCATTGGATTGAGCATAACCACGGGCATGGTGCGGAATTCTCTCAATGGATAGAAAAATTAGAGAAGACTTCTCCTGAAACTGCGGCATTACTAAGTAAGGCCGTGCATTCCCTGCGAGATGCCCAAAATTCCCTTGAAGACGCTCTGAACAAAGCGGGCGGGCCTCTCGCTGCCCCCGGACACAAACACGAAGACGATCATAAGAAGCATAAGGAGCATGAGCATGGTGACAACGCACATCATCATCACCACCATTCATAATTTACCGAGATAAGGGGTCCATTGATTGCTTGATAGATTGTATTGGTAATTGAGTTCCAAACGGTATGAGCTGCCTCGTTTCCGTTCAGAGCAACTAATTTTGTAAAATAGTCGCCCGTTCATTATTTTAATAAAGGTTATTTTCGGGTGACTCAATATAGAAGATCTGGTGGACGGATAGGCTTTTCTGAATATATTCTCGAAATTTTTTTTCAGCCATTCTTGGTTGCTACTCTTTGCCCTTTTAAGACTCTGCTCTTTGATCTTGGTCTGGACATACTTTTTTATGGCGATGAGGTCTTTGTCTTTGTTGGATCTATTAGATGAAATCATTTTCGCAATGGCCTTGTAACGGGACAAGGAAGTTCTTAAATCATTTTTATCCTCCGCCTCAATTCCGGCTTTCAGTTCAAGGCTAATTTTAAGCATGAGAATGGCTCTATGGATTTTACTAACCGCTTCCTTATGAATTGCGGCGAAAATGCTTTTTTCTTCATCAAGCAGGTGCAGAGTTTTTTGATATTCAGTGATTGCTGTTTTTAAATTGCCGCTCTCATAGGCCTGCCGAGCCAGCGCAAGTTTTTGATACAGATGCGAGTAGGCCAGCATGCGTTCTATTTCCCGTTGCTTTTCGCTGGAGTACACTTCAGGCATTGTTTTGAGCTTTCTGTCAGCATCTTCTAAAAATTCAACAGCCTGCTGCCATTGGGCCCCGGTCGCACTTTTTTTTGATTGATCAAGAGCAACATTTTTTTTTTCATCCTCAATTTTCTGAAAAAACTCAGAGGCGACCCGGTAGATTTTTTCGGCTTCCTCCTGTTTTTTGAAATTTTTTTCTTTATTTTCTTCCGAGCTCAACTGTGTAATTTTTTCCACCAGAGTCTCAATACGTTCGTCAAGGCTGTTTTGTACGGCAAATACATGCGCTTTTTCATATGCGGAAATGGCCTGTTCGTAACGCCCCTGCATTTTCAAAGCTTCCGCCTCTCCCGTAAGCACTTCTAATTCTTTAAAAATTCCTATCTTTTCAGAAGGTAACCATTCTCCTTTGTATTTTTCCTCACCCGCTGTTTGCTTCTGGAAATCAGTTGAATTAAGCATGGCGGAAATAGACGCTAGCAGGTCGTCTTTGCCTATGCCTGGAGTCAGCACTGTTTTGACAGCGGTCAGAGCGGCCATGCCCTTGGCTTCCGCCTTGTCAAACTGTTGTTGCCTCACAAAACCTCTTGCCTCTATAAAATCACGTTCCGCTGTCATCAAGATGTTGACATCTCTTGTGTAAAGCAGGACTAAACCGGTAATTATCACAAGTAGTGCACCCGCCGCCAAAAGGGGTTTGACAGGGATGTTCGTCTGGGCCTTTCTGGTAATTTTTGAGCGAACAGTTGTTCTTTCTTTGTCTGAGGATGCTTGAACCGCCGGTTTCTTTTTTTTCTTTGTAACGACCTTTGCAGGCTTTTCCTTGTCTGTTTTATCTATTTTTTCGGTTTCCGGTTTGCCCGCGTCTGAAGCAAAAGCGTCCAGCATAGTTTGGGACTGTTGCAAACGGTGCCCTATATCGGACAGAGCCGGAGTGTCGATAGCTATTTTTTTTATTTTTTCAAATAATTCCAAAGCCTCTGTAAACTTATCCTCATTTTCTAGGAGTTCCAGTTCCTGAATGAGCTGATCCCGTTCATTGAGCCTCGACGAGATGACCTGCTGAACAGCCTCCACTTCGGCAATATGGGACGCATTGGGAATTTCCGCCAGCAACCTGTCGGCGCTCACAGTCTGTCCTTTGTCAAGATGTGACTGTATCTCCAATGTCTTGGCCTGGATTTCCTCTTCCGACATCTCAATGTTCAGAGGCTCATCAAGATCCATAGACAGATCAAAATCGTCCTCCTCCTCCATCTCAAGAGAAAAATCGGAGGTATCAAGTTCAGCTACCTGTATATTATCCAGAGGAAAATCATCTGGGTGTTCCGCATACCAGTCAGCCGCTTCCTGATTGAACGG
>CBDTVG010000134.1:0-5766 GCA_965363745.1 uncultured Candidatus Electrothrix sp.
CAAGAGCACTCCGACCTCGAAAAAGGCCAGAGCTGTGCTGTTCAAGGCCGCAATTGCCAGACAGAGCATTTCATAGGGGATCGAATGAGCCGGTGCTCCGACCTGCTGCCAGTACAGGACAGCTCCGGTATTGAGCAGGACAAGCCAGAGCAGCCAGAGAGCGGCAAATTTCCCAATCAACACCCAAACGAAAATCAAAGCCGCCCAGCCGAGAAAGAGGCCAAAGGCATCTGCGCCAGTCTGATAGACCTGCCCGTATACGGCCAGCAATACCCCAACCAGAACCGAAGCGCTCAGGAGTAAAGTTTTGCTGGAAAGCTGCTTCATGCCCCGCCGATGGACGACAAGAACGCAACCTATAATTCCGGCTTCAATAATTCCGAATTTAAGGAAGCGACTCATTGCCGACCAGTTGTAGGCAAAGAAAAAAATGATCCCGGCCAGCACCAAGGTGCTGCCGAGCAGGAGCAGCATCCGGCCTGCCCATGCAAACCAAGCGGAAGCCGGAAGTGCTACTGCCTGGGCGGCAATGAATGCCTTGTCGTTGAGCAGGCCGTCCCGGTTCAGCCGCCGAAGCAGACTAATCTCAGCCGGTTTGTTGCATAGGTCGGTGTTCAATGGTGTCTCCTTTTTCTGGTGGCTCATGCCCCTGAAATCCAAGATTGAGCCAATATTTTAAGAATTCGGCAACCAATCCACTCCTAGACGACGGATAACATTGAAGCCGCCTCCGAGCACCAAACTGTTTGCCCTGCCGATATGATCAAGAAAAATCTGGATTTCATAGGAACGGGTTCCTGAATCGCAGAGGAGGATCAAGGTCTTGTCCTCTGGGATTTCCTCGTATCGCTTACGGATCTCGACATAGGGTACGGCAAGCCACTTGTCCGCCCCAAATTTTTCGACAAAGACCTCTGCCTCCTTGGGATGACGAATATCCAAAGCGATCCAATCCGGTTCTTTGGAAAAATCATCCATCCAGTCGAGGAAACGACGCATACTGACAGAGCGCATCCGTCCGGCGCAAATATTATCGGCAACAACGGCGGCGACGTTGATGGAATCAATCGCGGCAGAAAACGGTGGCGCATAGGCCATTTCCGCCATCATGAAATCCTCTATCACTGCTCCCTTGCTGATCATTACGGCGGCTGCATCAATCCGGGCCGAGATCGAATCATTCATCATGCCGAAACCCTGCAGCCCTAAAACCCGACGAGTGCGTTTATCAAAAACTAGCTGAAAAACGACCGCCGCCTTGTTCGGAAAAAAATGGGCCCGGTCGGCCGGTGCGACCAGAGAATAACCAGCATCAAACCCCTCAGCCACAGCGGCCTTATAGGTGATGCCGGTGGCGGCGATGCAGCGGTCAAATGCCTTCATAATAAAGGAACCCACCACGCCGTCAAAAGAGGCGGCGATACCGGCCATATTGGAGGCAGCCACTCTGCCCTCCCGGTTGGCCAGCGATCCCATGGGGGCAAAAGTCTGTTTCCCCGTGACCAAGTGCTTGACAGCAATGCAGTCACCGGCGGCATAGATATCTGGGTCTGATGTTTGGAGCCTGCTGTTGACCGTGATCCCGCCCCAAGGCTCGACAGCCAGCCCGGCTTCTCTGGCCAAATCACTGCGGGGTCGAACACCGGCGGCCATGACTACCAAGTCGGCCTCAAGGGTACGCTCCGGTGTTTTTACGGCAATCACCTTCCCCTCGCTGTCACCGACAATCTCGGTCGCACCCTCCCCAGTATGAACAACCACGTTCATTTCCTCAAGATGTACCTTGAGCATCGTGGCAAACTCAGCATCCATCAAATTGGGCAGCAGTTGCGGCATGAACTCCACCAGCGTGGTCTCCAACCCCCAAAGATCGGTAAAGGCCTCGGCCATTTCTACGCCGATGGCACCTCCGCCGATAACCACGGTTTTACTCACCTGACCGGCGGCGATCCGTTTCTTGATTTCAATGGCCTTGTGCAGGTCGGAAATGGTGAAAACCCCGTCCAGCTCGGTTCCTTTAATGGGCAAGGTGACAGGTGCTGCTCCTGTGGAGAGCATCAGCTTATCGTAGGACAACTCCTCCTCTTTGCCGCTGTCCAGATTTTTCATCTTGAGCTTTTTATTCTGCCGATCAATGGATAAAGCCTTGGTGCGAGTAAGCACCTCAACCCCTTTGGCATCAGCAAAAAAATCCGTATCTCTAACCATATGAAAGCTGGTGGAACGCAACTCAGCCTCGTCGGCCACATCGCCGCTGACATAATAGGGTATGCCGCAACCACCATAAGATATCAGGCTGTCCTGATCCACCACCGTGATATCCCAGCCAGGGCGCAGACGTTTGAGATGACAGGCGGCCTTGGGGCCGGCCGCAACTCCGCCGACAATGACAATTTTTTTATTCATCGGATTCTCCTTGGAAAGTTAAAAAATGATCTGTTTCCACGCCGGTGTCGGGAAACAAGGTGTAATCTTTTGTAACATGACTTTTTCTTTTTGTGTATATGCAAATTTGTCGAGCTGGGCTTGGACTACTCATTCGACCCGCAACCGACATCAAGCAGGAGTTCCGTTTCCCGCTCTTTTGCGGCGGCAATATTTTTGAAGCTCTCGGATATCCGAGAATTCTTCGCAACCTGTTGCCAAAATCTCAAAGCGGCTCGCCCGCTTGCCCGCCAAATTTTTATTTTATCCTCATATACCGCCGGAGGATGCTTTCACCCTTCTGATCTATCTCCACCGCAAAGCCACCCTCAGTCAGCGGGCGGATTATTGCGATCTGGGTTGCTTCGCCGAGAGTGTCTATGGCGAAGAGTGGAATTTTTTTGTTGATTTGAGGGAAATCAGGGTGAAGCATTTAAATCACTGCGAGATCTAATTTTGCCCTGTGATACCGGCATGAGTATTTTTTTCCATGACAGGGCTAAATTTCTATTTACTTTTCAGACTCATCATGTTTTTGTTTTTATCCACAATGAATCATTGCAATTTGTTTTGTAATGTGAAGAGTACGGCGGGAAAAAGATTTTGGTACAGCCTGCACGAAAAAAAATCAGAGCATAATTCGAGAATGAATATATACAGAATTCATAATGTTAACTTCAGTATTGTTTTACTCTTTATAATAATTACTTTTTTTATTGGAACCTATCTTGTAATTTCAGAATATGATTTATTTTTTATAAAAAACGAATCAGGTCAAGCCAAATCTGATATTCTTATCAAAGACCTTAATAATATAAAAGATAATAAAATTTTAAATACTCTAGTACATGAATACGGTAATGCTATCCGAGATATCATCAAAGAAGAGAACGAAATGATTAATCATCGCATGAGATGGATGCTCATGCTGAACGGCCTTCTCTTCACGACGCTGGGCTTCGCTTGGGGAAGAAACACAGTATTGAATTGGCTTCCTTGGATACTGAGCGGAGTCGGTGCGATGTCGGCTCTATCTTTCGGTTTTATTCTGCAGACCAGTATAAAATCAATAGAATGTACCAATGAATTATGGCTTTCCATATCATATTTGTCTGAATATCCTATACCGCCAATCCTAGGTACCAATAAATATGAAATTGTTTCTTGGAGCACACTCCTGCTTCCGTGGAGATGTCTACCTCTTCTGTTATATGCGGCATGGCTGATAATCGCGCTTATGATAGCAGTTGGAAACAGGGATAGAGCTAAACGACTTTTCCTGACCTGAGTATACAACTCCACTATTCACACCGGTTGAATCCGCATATCAGGAACGATATACTATCCTGGCAGTTAGTTACGAGTGCCAAGATATACAGTGACATCTTTCTCATCGTCGACAATCAATATTTTCAGCATTCTTAAAATGTTACCAGTCGTCGTTACAGTTTCCTTGTTATTTATTTTTGAAATTTATGTATTTTCGCTATAAAATGGAAGAGTAAAATAGAACTGTGAGCCAATGCCTTCTTCTGACTCTACCCATATCTTGCCGCCAAGCATTTCAACATAAGATTTTGAAATCGCAAGCCCTAGCCCTGAACCCTCAAAGGCTCTTGTGTCTTCAATGTCAGCTTGTTCAAAGCAGTTAAAAATAGCTTTAATTCTGGACTGTGGAATTCCTATTCCTGTATCTCTTACATAAAATTCTAATCGCTTAACCTCTTTGTCTGTTATTAATGAACAACCAAAGGTTACATGTCCTTGATGAGTAAATTTAATCGCATTTTTTATCAAGTTTGATAATATTTCTTCCAATTTATGTTTGTCAGTAACAATGCCTGTTCCGCTATCTGCAAGTGAAGGCTTGTAAACGAGTTCAAGCCCTTTTGATTTAGCCTCCATATTGAAAAAATCATATTGCTCATCAAGTATTTTACTTACAGAGGTTTCATTTTTTACAATATCAACTTGCCCGGCTTCAATTTTCGACATATCAACAATATCATTGATAGTATTTAACATGCGTACACTGCTTTTTCCGATAATCTTAATGTACTGTTCCTGTTCATCTCCTGTAAGTTGTGGCTCTTTCAATAAATCGACAAATCCTAAAATACCGTTCATTGGTGTACGAATTTCGTGGCTCATATTTGCAAGGAAGGAACTTTTTAAACGGTCGCTTTCTTCTGCTTTTTCTTTGGCTTTGATCAATTCTTTTTCCACTTTTTTACGATCAGTGATATCACTTAATGAAGTAACTCTGACAGTTTTCCCTTTGTAATGCATCATTTTCCCTTGTAAAATGCACGGAAATTTCGTACCATCTTTTTTTATTGCTAATGATTCATAAGGCTGTTCGTATCCAGTAAGTATATTGTTCAGTACTGTTGCTCTGCATTCTGGTGCAATCCAGTCTATTCCGTATCTGCCAATTGCTTCTTCGTTTGAATATCCAAATTTCTTTTCAGCACTTAGGTTTTGTTCAACACATAAGCCTTTTTCGGAAAGGAAAACACTTTCGAATGCGGCTTCACTTAATCCACGATATTTTTCCCTGCTCTCCTCAATTTCCTGCTCGGCCAGCTTGCGTTTGGAAATGTCATCAAATATCGCCGCAAACTCATCTTTTTTAAATTTGAAAGCAAAAACAGAATAATATTTTTTACTTTGTTCGTGATACATTTCAAAATTAATCGGATTTCCCGTTTTTACTACTTCACCAAATGTTGTAAGCCATTCAGGCTCGGTTCCGGGCAGCACTTCAGATACTTTTTTACCAATTGCTGTTTCTTTTTTCAAACCAGTAAACTCTTCATATACTGGATTCATGTCTTTATATATGCAATCCGATATGTTTCCATTTTTATCATATATCGCTTTACAAAAAGCGACACCAGCTAACATTTTATTAAATAAATTGTCAAATTTTTCTGAGCTTTCCTTGAGTGCTTGCTCCGCCAGCATGGGCTTGGTGAAATCTTCCTTTAAAAGCTCTCTCAAGGAATCATACTTTTGCTGTAATTCCTGTAATTCAATGATGAGTTCTTCTTTAATTTTTTCCTTATCATTCATCAACCTATTCCTTTAAAAAAATATATTCTTGATAGTCTCGTAAAAAGTCAGAATTTGCGTTTTTTGGCAACGATAACTCAATGGGTTACGAAGAAAAAAGTGGGTATTTTGGACTTTTTACGAATTCATCATTCTTATATGGTTGCATTTTTCCAGCCTTGGCTATAACATCCAACTACACGGCAAACGCATGACTTTTAGAGTCCTGCCAGCACGTTGCCCAAAAAAGCGTTATCCCATCCGGCTTTAAGCCTTTTAGCCTTTACC
>CBDTVG010000135.1:0-5729 GCA_965363745.1 uncultured Candidatus Electrothrix sp.
CTGTCAATAGTTTTTTTGATTCCATCAACTACTTATAACAATTTGATCAACTGTTATCAACCTTCTTTGAGAAAAGTTATCTGAAACAGTAAATATTCTATTGTATCTAATATACTAGAAATAAAAAATCAATACACCGCTCCGCACTTTGACAGCGAATACAGAGCGGTGTATTGGAAAACAGGCGGTAAGCAATTTACAATTTAAACTGCTCAACCTGTTGCTGAAGTCTGTTGGAAGCGGCCCCCAGCTCCTCGGTAATGGAAACGACCACACCGGCTCCCTGTACTGTTTTCTGCGCTCCTTCAAACGACTGCTGGGCAATCTTGATGGCGTGCTGAGAACGTTCACCCTGAGAGGCAACCAGTTCATTCAGCGCATCTGTACGCTGCATAATTTCGCGCATCTCACCGTCAATAGTGCTGGAACCGGCACTGGCTTCAGATACCAGCGCACTAATGATCTGAGACTGCTGAACCATAGATCCGAGTGCTGTCTCAGCAGCCTGACGACGGGAACCCTGCTCACCAGCCATCTTGGAAATATCTTCAGCCAACTTGTTCAGTTCCTGAACAAGATTCTGTACACTCCGAATATCATTCTCAACAACTTTGGCGACCGAGGAAATTTCCTCAATTGACTGCATGTTGTTACGACCACTAGCATCAATCTTAGAAAGAGCACCCTGCAATTCTTCGGAATATTTCGTTCCCTCCTCAACCTTGACGGTTGAGTCCTTGATGAGCTGGGTAATTTCTTTGGCAGCCTCAGAGGAACGCTGGGCCAGTTTACCAACTTCGTCCGCAACAACAGCGAAACCCTTACCATGCGCACCGGCACGGGCGGCCTCAATAGCAGCGTTCAAAGCGAGCAAGTTTGTCTGCTCGGCAATTTCTGTAATAACGCCAATAATTTCAGAAATCTGACCTGATGATTCCGCAATAGCGCGCATACCGGCAACCGTGTTGTCCACAGCCGTCCTTCCGTCATGAGCGGCCTGCAAAGCCTCCTGGCCCTGCTGGGTGGCGGAGTCAACTGCCTGACCCATGTTCTGCACAGCGGCGGTAATTTCATTCATGGATGCGGTAACCTGCATAACCATTTTACCCTGCTCGTTGGATGTCGCCACAACGAGAGCACCGGTTTCACCCATCGCACCCACACGATCAGTAGCTGTCTCGGCTTCCTCAGACTGTTTAATAACAGCGTCACTCACCGTATCCATCGATTGGAGAAGCTCGGCAATGGTACTCTGAGATTTCCGGGCACTGTCCTGCTGGGCCTGGGCTCCAACGGCGACCTGACCGGCTGTTTCACCCATAGTCTCCAAAAGCTCCCGTGTTTTCTGAGACTGTTGAGCCTCAACCTCGGCCCTGTCCCTGTTGGCGGAAGCTCGACCGGCCACGTTCTCAGCGTTACTGGCGACTGCTTGAGAAACTGTTTGCACCTCAGTAAACGACTTGTTTAACTCAAGGAGCATGGTGTTAAACTCACCAGCCATCTCTCCAACCTCATCTTTGGAGGTAACCGGAACATTCAGGGTGAGATCACGTTCGGAAGCAACCTGCCGAACAACATCAGCGATCGCAATAATAGGTCGGGCAAACGCACCACCAACGAACCAAGCAATAAGGCCCACAATAACAATAAAAGCAAAAGCAAGAATGAAAGCACGGTTCCTGATCTGGGTAACAGCGATCAAGGCTTCTTGTACGTCGATCTTGGCAATCAGAATCCAGTCAAAATCAATCCCTAACTCTTTTTTCAGATTCAGCGGAACAGCCGCACCGAAAATTTCGTCGCCGACATAGTCAGGAGCTGTCCGGAACTGTGGTTGACCTGTTTCAGCCGTCGCATCAATGAGCTCGGTTTTCAGAGCCTTCTCCTGGAGGAGTTTGAGGCCTTTCCGGGAATCAGAACGGGGAATAAAGTCATCGTAGCCGACCATGAAGGTCTCGCCAGTCTCACCTAGGCCGGTTGTTTCGTTCAGGAGCGCCTGAATCTCCTTGTCCGAAATCTGAACACCTACGATTGCCACCAGTTCACCATGCTCTATAATCGGAGACGCAAGAAAAGAGGCTGGCGCATTGCCCGACGGCGCATATGGTTCATAATCAACCATGGACGTCTTTCTGGTGCTCGCCACTCTGCTAACCAATTTTCCCAGGTTGCTGTCGTTGTACTTGCCGGTCATAAGATTAGTTTTGAAATCCGCTTCCTCCTCTGCTGAGTAAAAACAGTAGCCGTCCGGAGCAAACACAAAGATGTCATAATAGCCGTAGGCCTTCTGATACTTTTTCAGCAGGTCGTCAGCCTCTCCTTCTGCTTGGGGCACAATAATTTCGGTCAGGGGGCCGGTGGTCAGCATAGCCCAATGCAGTCCGGGAATATTGACCGGCGCATAGGAGGACAGCTCGAAGAATCCGGTGGGGCCGATTTTGTAGGAAAAGCCTGTTTTTCCGTCCAGTGCAGCCTCGGCATCAGGGCCGAAATACTCATCACCGATTTTACCATCTTTGATCACACGCTCACTGTGGAGGTACATTTTACCCCTGTCCCTACCGATCAAAAAGGCCTCAAAGGATTTCTGCAGACCTTTACGCTCCTGCATAATGTCATTGATCTCCTTTGTAGGCAGCTGCATAGCCAGCATACCGATAATCTTGCCGCCCTCCTTGACCGGGGCGCCGACAAAAGCGGCATATGCGTTACCGGAAGGCGCATAAGGCTCGAAATCTTCAATACTCGCTACTCCCTCCTTCATAACTTTGGCAAACAGATTCCCCATACCGGAATCCCTCAGAGATCCGGTGAGCAGATTCTGCCCCAGATCCGATTCCTCGGCAGCGGTGTAGATTACATCACCGTCCGCGCCAACCAAAAACACATCATAATAGCCATGCTCTTTCCGGAATCCAGAGAACCACGTACCGTACTTCTCCTTGTACCCGTTCCACAGACTGCCGCCGATACGGCCCCCCTCCTCATGCAGAGCCTCTTCGAACTCCAGAACAGCGGCGATCGTGGTCAAACTTTGAGCGGTCATCTTGACATCAGCCATACGCTTTCTGAAATATCGCTCAAGAGACTGAATTTTCGTCGCCTCAATACCCCTCAGCTTGACGATACCCTCCCGGCGGAGCGACTGAATGATCTGGGCCAGCACCTCAGTATCATTGGAACGCTCCTTAAGAAAACCGATAATCTGGTTCTTCTTAATCTCACGGATGGACTCCAGCTGGGCACCAGCACGCTCTGTCAGAGCGCTGGCCGCCTGCATCTGGTCAATGATCGCGTTGGCAAGAAAGGGAATAATACCAATGAGCAAAAGCAACAGAACTAGCTTGCCCCGAAGCCCCCATCCCTTTACGAATGTTGTTGTTCCCTGCTTCCTCATTCTTTTTCCTCCTCCTGTCTATGTTCCGGTATTGTCGATCGGCCAGCCGATGCTGTCCTGTCCTGCGCTTCCCTCGTCCGCACTCCTAAGAACATGTTATCATACCTCCTGTAAATTTTAATTATATTTTATATATATCGACATATTTCAATTATTGCAATTCATAGTGCGACCGGGTAGCATCTTTTTCCCGAAAAATAGACCGCCTGTGCCGCAGCTATACCGCAAGTATCTTGTTAATGGTTTTCGAAATTTGAGTGTCCGACAGGGCCATCACATTTGCACAATTCGCCAGCACGGCTCCCGGCATATCCCTGTACAGGCTTCCGGTCGGATCTTGAACGATTCCTGAACCACCCACTCTGAGAATTTCCCCCATCCCCTCCACGCCGTCTTCACCCATCCCGGAAAGAACAACCGCCACGGTGTCACCCTTCATACGCTCGGCGATAGAGTAAAACAGCATGTTGATTGAGCCCCTTTGGCTGGCGAACGGTGCTGCGGAAAGATGCATGATCAGCTCGTTATTAAGCTCATGCACGGTGAGATACTCTTCGCCTGATGCGAAATAACAGACTCCCGCCTCAATTGTGGCGTTATTATACGCCCGTTTGACAATCAGGGGAGAAAGTTTATTCACATAGGCAACAAAGGAATCCAAATGTTGGGAAGGGGCGTAGAACATAACAAAATATGCGACCGGAAAAGTCGCTGATAGATGCGGCAGGAGTTTCAGCAGAGAGCCGTATCCACCCTCGGCGGTGCCTATGGCGACAAGTTTTTCACACCTGCGCCCCGCCAGAGCATTCGCCTCTTTTTTATCCTGGCTCACCGCTCTGACATAACGCACAGCCTCAAGCTCAACCTCAGCTGCGAGACGCACCTTTTTAGCGATATCATTGGTCTGTCTCTTTAAATCCATCTCTCCGGTGTTGGAGGGCTTGGAGACAAAATCCACAGCGCCGTACTTCAGTGCTTCAAAGGTCACTTCAGCACCTTCAAACGTCATGGAACTGAGCATAACCGTGGGCGTAGGGGCCTGAATCATCAGGTGTTTGATCGTGGTCAATCCGTCCATGACAGGCATTTCCACATCAAGTGTCACCACATCCGGTTTAAGCTGAGGAATTATCTGCAACGCCTCCTCGCCATTCTCGGCTTCACCTACCACTTGGATAATCGGACTGTCCTTGAAGATATTGGCGACAACCTTGCGCATCATCCGAGAATCATCCACAATAAACAAGCCAATCTTTTGATTGGAGGTGTTTGTTAGAGACACGCTCTGCGGCTGCGGCCAGACTCCCTCCTTACCGGCCGCCTCTCTTTTCAGCCTCACAGTAACCCGAACGGTTTCCAAGTCCTTGGGACTGATAAGCCTTTCCGCATCTTGATTCCGCACCCCGATTGTGAATCCCAAAGGGTGCCAGTTAAAAATATTCAGGATAGCTTCCACGCCTTTTTTATTTTCGCAGGAAGCGTTGATTAATATGCCGTTTTCAAAGTCCAAGATACCATGTTTTTTGCTGCCAAATTTCACGAAAACCTGACAGCTCTTGCGCAATACCTCAAAAAAATAGATGATCTTGCCGATAAAAATGCCCGGTGTGTAATCATTTTCATCCAGCCGCTGAAGGCTTTCCAAAATGGCGCAACCAATGGTTTCCAAATTCGAGGGCTTAACAAGATAGAGGAAAATAGAATCCTTAAGCAGGCAATTGCTGACTGCTTGCACTGAGTGATGCTCCTCTTTGGTCATCACAATACATTGGATATGCCGATATGAGGTTGAGGCGAGAGAAAGCAGGGCCAGCGCATCTATATTGCCAGCGTTCAAATTAACAACGAGAATTGCTATCGTCTCTTTTTTCAGCGCAAACACTTCATCGCCTTTGTTAGTGGCGGTAAGCACCTCATACTGACCGTATGCGTCCAGCACCTTACAAAGGTTATTGACAAAGGTCAGATCATCATCAACGACAAGAATCTTGGATATATCAGACATGAGCCGCACGACAAAGAGGAATAAGGTAAAAATTCATAAATTCTAAATGGATATATAAACTGTATATTTCAGCATAACCTGAATCAAAGCCCGCCCGCCACAACAGACATTTTCGATTCCGACATTTATTAAAGATAGCATATATAAAACTGAAATCAATTTTTTTTGTGCGACAGCAGTGATAAACTCCACTCGTTTCTACTGACAAAAAACGACAAAGTCGCTCTTCAGAATGATTCAGTAAGGGACAAGCGAAACACTCGAAGCAAGCTATTTTTTAATCGAAAAAAATCAATATATTAATAATATCTTTTTTAAGAAAAAGCA
>CBDTVG010000136.1:0-5719 GCA_965363745.1 uncultured Candidatus Electrothrix sp.
TAAGCGAGGTAAGGTTGGTGAACTGAAAGAACTCTGGTGGCATGGAGGTAAGTTGGTTGTAGCTGATGTCAAGCTCAGTTAGGTTCGTTAGTTGTACTATCTCAGGAGACAGGGAAGTAAGCTCGTTGAGAGCAAGGTCAAGCTCGGTGAGGTTGGTTAGCTGAAAGAGTTCAGGCGGCAGCTCGGTTAATCCTTGGTCCAATAGATCAAGATAGGTTTTTCCTTTTGCTGCAACCTCTTCAATCAATTGCAACGCCTCATCATATCCCATAGCCTGTTCCTCCGTTCCTGTTTATTGTCGTATTGGGTAGGGGCGAATCTTGTATTCGCCCTATATTATCGGCAGATACATCCAGGGCGATCACAAGGATCGCCCCTACATCATCGCATTCAACACATATCCCGTAGGGGCGGACCTATGTGTCCTCACTTTTTGTAACCATTCTGGGCAGACACGCAGGTCTGCCCCTACGATGCCCCGCCAAACCCACAAACCATGCATCCCCGCAATCCATAGGGGCTAGGTCACGGTAAGGGTAATTCATGAATTACCCTACAACCCGTAGGGGTAGACCCCCGTGTCTACCCTATCCCGCCACATATTGGGCGAACACAGGAGGTCGCACCCTACGAATTCCCCGTCCCTGGAAACTCCTCATAATGCACCTGCTCCAGAAAAAGGCCGCAAGCCGGAGCCGTGGGGCCAGCCTCCTGCCTATCCTTGGCCGCCATAATCACCTTGAACGCGTAGTCGCTTATCCGCCCGGAACCAACCATGAACAGGGTACCGACCAGATTACGCACCATATGGCGCAGGAAGCCGTCCCCCCTAAAGCGGAAGGAAAAATGCTCCGGTCGTGCAGCATCGACAAGGCATTCAGCATGAAACAAAGTGCGGACTGCCCCCCGTCCTGTGGTGCGGCTGCGATCACGGGAACCGGTCGCCTCAAAGCTGGAGAAGTCGTGACTGCCGATAAGGTACGCAAGGCAGGGGCGAACCCGGTCTATGGTAAAAGGGCAAGGGGCATGGGTGCGGTAGAGGCGTTCGTGCGGGGGCTGGATTGGGCCGGTAAAAAAGTCGTAACGATAGGTTTTGCCCTTGGCAGAAAAGCGGGCGTGAAAATCAGGGGAGGCTTCGCTGGCGTTCAGGATGCGGATGTCCTGTGGCAGCATGGAGTTGAGAGCCTTGGCAAAGGCGGTGGCGGGCATGGTCACCTTGGTTATAAAATTCACGACCATGCCCAGGGCGTGGACTCCGGCATCCGTGCGGCCCGCCCCGTTGACCTCCACCTTGGTCTTGGTGATGATGCTCAGTTTTTCCTCAAGCATACCCTGAATGCTGGAGCCGTTGCTCTGCCGTTGCCAGCCGCAGAAATGTGTGCCGTCATAGGCGATGCAAAGGCGGAGGTTGCGCTGTCGCATGGCTCAGGGAAAGAAGGGCGCACCCATCAAGGCGCAGGTTTCGTCAAAGCCGTTCATCAGGTTCATGTTCTGCACTGCCTGACCTGAAGCCCCCTTGGCGACATTGTCAATGGCTGAAACCACAATGATCCGGTTGGTGCGTGGGTCAATCTTGATGCCGATATCACAGCAGTTGCTGCCCCGCACATACTGGGTGGCCGGGAAGGAACCAGCCGGACAGACCCGGACAAAGGGTTCGTCCGCATAGGTGTTCTCGTACAGCTCCTGAATGTCCTGCTCAGATATCGCATGAGCATTACTGAGCGGTGCATACATGGTACTGAGGATACCTCGTGAAATGGGGAGCAGATGCGGGGTAAAGGAGATGGTCACCGGCTTGCCTGCCAGCACGGAGAGCTCCTGCTCGATTTCCGGGATATGGCGGTGGGCTCCCCCGACCTTGTAGGCCCGGAAGCCGTCCGTGACTTCGCAGAACAGGCTTCCCACAGCAGCGGAACGACCTGCTCCAGAAGTGCCTGATTTGGAGTCGATGATCAGCCCTGCCGGGTCAATCAGTCCCTCCCGCAGCAAGGGAGCCAAACCCAAAATGATCGAGGTGGGATAGCAGCCCGGATTGGCGGTCAGACGTGCGCCCTTGACCTGATCCCGGTACAGTTCCGGCAGGCCGTAGACTGCCTCGGCAATGAGTTCCGCACTGGAATGGGGCTGGTACCACTCCTCGTACACGGCGGCATCCCGGATACGGAAGTCGGCACTGAGGTCTACCACCTTTTTGCCCGCCTCCAAGAGGCCGGGGACAATATCCATGGCTGTCTTATGGGGCACTGCGGCAAAGAAGAAGTCGGCCCGCTCAACCAGTTCTTCCGGGCTGAGGTTTTCACAGATGAGATCGACCCGCTTACGCAGGTTGGGGAAGACCTCAGAAAGGGCTTTGCCCGCATATTGGCGGGAGGTGGCAACGGTCAGCTCAACCTCCGGGTGGGTGGAAAGGATGCGGGCCAGTTCAACGCCGGTATAGCCGGAGGCCCCGATGATTCCTACTTTCAGCATGGTTGTTTTTCCTGTATGAGTAAAAAATAATTACGGCTTTCAGATCGGCGGCTGTCTATGTCGCTTGCCGAGTGTGCAGAAAGATACAGGATGTTGCAGGGAAAGGCAATTGTTGTATTAATTCTTGTGTTGTTTGATCGGATCAAGATATACCGCCCGAACAATGTCGGGCGGTATCAATTGGGCAGGAGAATTGAGAGGTTAGGAGGTAGGTTGAAAACGACGTTCGCGCAAAAGATCACGACCGCTGCGAAGGACATACAAAAACAAAATCAAGTTGTTTAGTTCAAAGAATTTAACATAAAGATCGGATCAACGCCCGGTCGTGCATATTCCTTGGGAGTCGTTCCCTGCGGGAGATCAAAGGTCTTCAAGGTGCTAACAAAATCTTCGGGGTGATCCATTCGATCCAAGTACCATAAATTCTTACATAACTTGTTCATCACACTGTGCCCGTAATCCAGGCAGCCGGTATCCTCCCAGCTGTAGCCCAAGGCGGCGCCCTGCCAGCTTTCATTCAACGAATCATAGCGATAGACAACCGTAGATACATCCTGAGCCCATGCGGGCCAAGAGGCGATATCAGCCTCCGTCGGATAGGTGATGGCGTAGCTTCTTTTACCCGGTGTCGTGTTCAAAAGCACCATCAAGGCATCCTCTTTGCACCAAGGCTGAATGCTCTGGACAAAATAGCTGCCTCCGAGAGCCACCGGGAAAAATTTTTCAATATAATCAGCCATAATAATGCCTGATGTCACGCCAGGGCAGTAATGATCATGAAATTCAAAAGCACGCACGGCCCTCGTGGAAACCCCGGCGGTCATGGCGTTGGCAACGGTCACGATTCTAAACTCGTTGCCGCTGAAAATCTTATTATCAAATTTCTCAGCGTAGACAGCCGCATTCTCGTAAAGATGTTCCACATTGATCTGTTCTGTGACAGCTACACTGAACAAGTTGCTGATGTTAAAAAGTTTGTTCTCAGCTGCCACAGTCGGATCAACCTGAAGATAAACACAGATGCCGGATTTTTTATCATACACGGCAAACCAAAGCGGCGAATTGGAAGCGCTGTGCATTTCCAAAAGGCTGTGATCCCCTCGCCTGACTTGCAGGACACGGCTTAAACCGTCCAACGTTCCCATGGTTGAACGTCCGTTGATTTGGGCATAACCGGCATTGGTCAAGGCCAGAGAGTTATCGGGTCTAAAATGAGGTACTTGTTTACGCATCATTTGAACCGCTTTCAATCCCGCCTGTATACCGACTTTTTTCCAATAGGCATATTCGCCGTTGTTAATGTTGCTGGCCCAAGCCGTGGAAACCGGCAGGAGGAGGATAATAATGGAGAGCAGAACGAGCGATTTCCATTGCCGCTTCGCCGTTTTTACATTCTTTTGCCGTTGGTCTTTTTTACACACAATAAAAATCTCCTTTTTTTTAGTGATCTGGTTGGTCGGGGACGAACGCCCCGGATTTAAAATATGCCTTTTAGATAACACGAAAATTAAATTCGTATTACCAATAAAGCATATCCATTCCGCCCTCGCAATAGGTCAATCGCCTCATTTTATCGGGCGACCGCCCGTGTGCTATCGGGGGAAATCTGCATCATACATTCGTTTATAAAAAAAGGAAAAGGTGCCCCGCATGAGTTATTTTTCTTCAGGAGTTGCAGATTCCAACGGTATTTTATTCAGATGCCAGTGAGGCTGTTTACCGCACTGGTGGGCGTGGCGATGGTCATGAAGGTGAGATTTGTCACTTTGGATCACCTTACCCTGATCCATCGCATAGATATCTTCGCAGGTATCGGCCAAGAGGCTCCAGTCATGGGATATGATCAGCAAGGCAAGATCAAGTTCATTCAGGATCTCAATGAGTCTGTCTCTGGTTCCTATGTCCAAGTTGTTGCTGGGTTCGTCTAACAGTAATGCATCAGGCTGCATGGCCATAACCGTAGCTAGGGAGACCATTTTCTTCTCGCCCCCGGAGAGTTGGTGGGTGATCCGTTGTTCAAGTTGTGACAGTCCCAGTTCTTTGAGAGTACGGCAGGCTGTTTCCTTAGCTTCCGCCGGACTGGCACCGAGGTTAAGGGGGCCGAACGCCACGTCCTCTAACACGGTGGGTGAAAAAAGCTGATCATCAGCATCTTGAAAGAGCATGCCGATCTTTTCGTGCAATATCTTGAAATCTTTTTTATTACTCAGCGGAGTGTTTTTGAACAATACTGTGCCTGCTTGAGGACTGAGCAGGCCCATGATGACATGAAAAAGAGAGGTTTTGCCGCAGCCGTTGGGTCCGATCAGACCAATACGCTGTTTCTCATGCAGAGTAAAGTTCACCCTGTCTAAGATTGGTTGTTTTCTTCCTGGGTAACAAAATATGATGTCCTGTAATTCGACAAGAGGGGGCATACAATTTCCTAATGTGTTATTTCAATAACCGCGAGCCCGATTGCCGCAATCATCATTATGACGAGAAAAATTAGATCACCTTTGGTTATTGTCTTTTCCTCCATACTGTAAAATTGGCCATGAAAACCGCGTAGCAGCATAGCCTGTCCCACCCGTTCCGCTCGGTTCCAACTTTTGACCAAGGTCATACCAAAGAGATACGCATAGGTGCGATATGTGTGCAGATTGGTGCGTGGCTTGAAACATCGGAGCTTGGCTGCTCGGAGCAGACGATGGTATTCCTGGCTCACCACGAATATATAACGATAGGAAAAGAGTAACAGCAGACAGAGTTTTTTCGGCATACGCAGGCTTTCTAAACCGTGCCCTACGTCTGCCACTGTCGACGTAGCCAGCAGCGTGATAAAGAAGACAATGACAGCGTTGGCCTTAATGCTGATCAGCGCCGCCAGTTCGATTCCTTGCCCGCTCAGGCTCACCGACCCAAATGCATACAAAGCCTCACCCGGATAGGTCAAGGGCAGGGTAACCCAGAGAAAAGCGATAAAGCTGTTCACCAGCACCAGCCGCCAGAGGACAAGACGCAGGTCGAGCTTTGCAAAAATTAACAACAGCAGACCTACTGAAAGACCGGCCAAGCCTGTATACAAACTATGACAAAGTGCGATCACCAAAGTTAAAGACATGGCGGAGACCAGCTTGACTCTGGTGTCTGTCCGGTGTAACAGGGAGTTGCCTTGGCTGAATTGTTCAAAGGTCATTTGAGCCTGTACCTGTTTTTTTTAGCATATTTTTCGCTTGAAAATAGGCAGCGATTCCAGCCAAACCAA
>CBDTVG010000137.1:0-5703 GCA_965363745.1 uncultured Candidatus Electrothrix sp.
TTTTAATATTTCCACCTTTAAAAATTTGAAGAAAACAATCCAAGAAAATATTGATACTTTTACAAGAAGTGATCGAGGTTTATCGACGGTTACAAATAAACGGTTTAAATGTTTAGTTGGTTTTTTCGAGGATGAGTTAAAAAATAAGAGTTTTAAACGAGTTGATTTTTCTCTTTATCTACAAAACAGCCTAAAGGGTCAAGAAACTAATCAAGAAACTTCTGATGTTACCGATGCCATAAAGCAATTAGATACGATGCGGTTAAATCGTCCTGATGCCGTTACAAAAACGATTGAAGATCTCATCGGAGATAATTCTTTTTTGATTCGTCCGAGCTATCAACGCCAAGAGGTCATCAATATTAAAAAGGCATCTGGTATTATTGAAAGTATGTTACTGGGCATACCTTTACCAACTATATTTATTTATCGCCGGGCCGACGGTATTGATGAGGTTGTGGATGGTCAACAACGCTTGCTGTCAATTTTGGGTTTTTTAGGTGAGCCGTATAAAAACGATAACCACCAAGATATTCGGTCAGAAAAAAATAAATTTAAATTGTTTAAAAAAATGAACATCCTAGAGGAAATTGAAGGCAAAAAATATGGTGATTTAGAGGAAGATTATCAGGAACGCATCTGGGATTTTGAATTATCAGTAGTTTATATTGATCAAAAATTAAATAAAAATTTTGATCCTATCGACCTGTTTATTCGCCTGAATAACAAACCGTACCCTGTCAAAGACCATACCTTTGAGATGTGGAATTCTTATTCTGAACGCAGCATCATAGATAAAATTAAAAAAATAAACAAAAACTATAAATTATGGTTTTATTACCGCCAAGATAATAGGCGGATGAACAATGAAGAATTATTAAGTGTTTTTGCTTACCTAAATTTTAGATCGCATGAAAGCATAGATGCAGTATTTAAAAGTGTTGATATATATAATTGGGAACCAAACGCATTAATATTTCGCTCGCCTAAAAAATATCTGATTACTGAATGGTTACGTACAGCAGATGGTCAGGATAATATAACACAGCGTGAGGACATATTTTCTTCGATTGATGAGGTACAATATTTTATTATAAAAGTTGAATTATTGATCCAAAGCCTCCAGCAAACAGTAGGTGATGAATTAGCACAACTTTTTAACGACCTACTTGGAGTAAAAGGTACAGTTCGACGACAAAAGCCTTTTTACCTGCTGTGGTTCTTGTTGTTGCGGCTTGATAAGCAAATAATCCAAGAACAAGCTTCTTCCGTTGTTCAAGAAATTTCAGATTTTTTTCCCCAGCATCAGGCTATACCTCAACCTCAAGACGATACGTTAACCGTTAAAGATGTTTTTAGAAAAAATGTTGAGGTGTTTTGGTCTAAGTTTAATTCATAATTAAAAACGTTGCATTATTTTTCTTTTGATCAATAAGTTCAGCAACCACTTGATACTCCTTCCGAAGCCTTTGATATCGTTCCTGCAACAGAAAATAAAATTCCGGGCTGCTTGTTATGACCAGAATTTCTTCAAGATCACTTCTGATTTGCCCTTTTATTTTTTTGACGGCAATGTTCATCATTGTAGTGGAACCTTTATGTTGCAATATAGAAACGTTGTCGATGTTTCCTGCAATAGACTCAAAACGTTTACGCAGTGCGCTGATCTCAGAACGGCGTTTCTGGCAGACCTCATCTGCATTTAAGCAGGTTTTTTGCTCGCTGGTGCTCAGTCGTTGTTGCCAGTATGCATCCGTTGTAACCCTATCTTTCAGGACATACTTCCCCGTATCTTCAACAAATTGTAGTTGGGCGCAGTCCTCCTTGCAACAGGGGTTCAGCAAGGGATGCTCAACACTGTTAAATCTCCATTTCAGACCATTACAGGGTTTGCACGACCAGACATAATTCGTCCATTCATAAACCTGATCAGGGTATTCCTTCTTGGGTAGATAATGATCAACATCACCTTTACTTACAGATGCACTTTGAGGTGTCGGCAGGGATTGGCCGCAATAGCCGCAGTTATTGTGAAAATCTTTAATCAGCGACAGACGAATATCATCAAGGAGCCAGTGGCTTCCTGACGGCTTTTTACCTTGGCTATGATAATACGCTAACCATGGGGCAGTCCACCCCGCCTGTTTTTCCGCCAACAATTTGGGGCAGGCACTTCTGGGAACAAACTGCATGGATTAGCCCTTTGCTCCCTCGCTCAACTGCTGAATCAATTCGCTTAACTCCTTTTCCCGCTCTCGTAATTTCTGCTGTTCAGCATAGAGCTTATCAACAAAAGCTCTACTTTTCTGTAGTTTTTCAAGGCGCATTTCAAGTTTTTCCAGTTCTTGCTGTTGTGTGTCAGTTCGTTCGATTTTTCCAAGTGTACTGATTTTTTTAATAAGCTGCTGCTCTTGAGATACAGGGGGCTCAGTTGGTAGCTCAAATAATTGCCGTATTACATCACCATATTGCCATAACCATAAATCAACAGTATTTTCTTCGGCAACCAATTGACCTGCATCATTTTGATGAAGCTGGATAACCTGCCCCTGATCCAAGCCTGTAACAACTATCGGTGAATGCGTCGTTATTATCCACTGTGTATTGGGAAAGAATTTTTTTGACAGAATATTAATGATTTTTTGTTGCCATTTCACATGGAGCAGCTGATCAATTTCGTCAATAATAATGATTGCCGGTTGCTGTAACGGTAATAAAGCATCCGCATAGGCTTCAAACATGCGTTGGATAATAAAGCCAATCCAGCCCATCGCCGCCTGATATCCTTGACTGACGAGTCGCAACGGCACAACCTGTTTCGGATTTTGGTGCTCAATCCATAATTCTACGGGATCAACGCTTGTCAGGCCTTTAAATCTAACAGATTCCTGCATTAAGGCTGAAAAAATCGAAAAAATTGTATCAATTTGCTCCTGTTTTTCAATATCTCCCTTTAATTTAGCTAATGCTAGATTCCCTAACCATGATGTGAAATTTCCGATACAGGCCTGTTCGCCTCCGCTGATCAGCGGTAGCAAATCTCGCACCTTGGGCTGAGATATTTCAAGCCCCAAGCTGTGCGTTGTTTTCAGGCAGGCACTTCGCTGTTCAGTAATACTTAATATCAGGGTAAGGAGATTGCTATCTGCATCAAATAACTCTTCAAAACGTCCTCCTGTTATTTTTACGGTTTCCGTATTGATATCATAGAACAACCCAATCGTGTTCTTGCAAGGTGTACCGTTCACCTTTGCATACAGAGTAATTTCGCCTTTTGGCTGCCAATGTGCCGTATTGCCTTTCTTCCCTACAATGCGTAACAAATCCGAGGCCGCACGACTGTCGATTCCGGCCTGTTCCGCTCCGAGCACCGCCACCGCCAATGCTTTCAAAACAGTGGTTTTCCCTGCACCGTTTAAACCGATAAAAACCGTTACATCAGGATTCAGCTCAATATCCAAGTGTTCGTAGACACCGATATTGTCAATGAGTAAACGCTCAAACGTCACAACGGGCAATTGATTTTGAAAACTTACACTCTGCTGAATCTCATTAAATATAATGGAAAAATTCTTTTTATTCCTGATCAGTTGAAAAAAGAAATGAGGCTTAGGAAATAGTGAAGTCAGCTGAGTATGAATATCTGAATACTGCGCATCAAGTAAGGGCTCATTGAATACCGCCAACAAGGGAAGAGGTTGCTCTGGAAATATTTTCGGTGACAGGTGTACATAACCCGCATCCTCAACAAGATAAATTATACAGGACAGATTGCTGCATAGTGCTGCTGCTTCACGACAAGCATCTGCTTTCGCTATAATAAATACCTGCTTTCTTTCTACGGTTTGACGGATTTCATCAAGACATTGAATACTTGTTTTTGTTAGTCGCTCTGTCACCATCAAAGTCGTTCTTGTGTTCTGCAAATATTCCTGAAGCACATCAAGCGTCATGGCCGATGCTGATAAATCCGGCTGCTGAGTCAACGGATTACCTTGAAAAGGTAAAGCCTTTAAATTGTCTATCGCAAGAATAATCCCCGAAATCTGCTGCAATAAATTATTGCTAATATCCAGTTGCTCAAGCTGTTGCAGAAGAAGGATATGACCGGGGATCTCTTTTATCCGGTTATCGCTTACATTTAAGGAGGTTAGCCAAGGAAAACCAAATACCTCTTTCGGGATCTCGTTCAGGGCAAGACTGGACAAATCTAAATGCTTGTCTTGATTTTTCTTATTAACGTCAAGACGTGCTGCAAGACTATCCGAGTTTTTCGGAAAAAGATGCCCTTTGACTAACTCTTCAAGTTCAAATGAACTTGCTACAGACGCGCTGAAGATAGAATTAGAAACTTCAAAATAATAGCAGCAATCTTTGATGGATTCATCAGGAACTCCATTACTTTCCCAGTTTTCTAATACTGATGAAATAATATTCAACTCTTCGGCCAGTTCGACAACGGATAAACCTTGCAGCTCCCGCAATCTTTGCAGCCGCTTACCGGAGTGAAATTTTTGTGGGGAATTAGAATGATTCATAATCAGGGCTAAACGGCCTTCTGTGGCTGCTTTATAAAAATTCGGGGTTGTCCAAAAAACAGGGCAGGCACGGTGCCTGCCCCTTACAGATACAGAAATTATCCTCAAACCATCCGATCCACCCGCCGGGACGCAGCAGGTTCCAATGCCTCCCGCTCCAGCCAAATCCCGGTACTGAACCAGCCAACCGTCCTTCGACCATCATTGACAATAGCCAGCAGGCAGGGAATCAGCACCAAGGTCAGGATGGTGGCACTGGCCACTCCGCCCGCTAGAGACAAGGCCATAGGGATTAAAAATCGGGCCTGCATATCGGTCTCCATGATCAGAGGAGCAAGTCCGCCCACGGTGGAGATGGAGGTTAGGAGGATAGCCCGAAACCGGCGGGCCCCGCCTTTGACCACAGCGTTGAAAAAAGACATGCCTTCAGCCAGATTTTCGTTGATCCGTTCGATCAGGACAATGGCGTCGTTGACCACCACGCCGGTTAGAGCCACCATCCCGAACATGGACATCATGGACAGGTCGTAGCCCAAGAGCAGATGGGCCAAGATCGCGCCGATCATGCCGAAGGGTATGGTGACCAGAATGACTATAGGCTGGATATAGGAACGGAAAATGGTCGCCACGATCACGAAAATACCCAACACGGCCAGAGGCACACTGACCTTGAGTGGGGCGAAGGATTCTCGCATATTCTTCTTTTCACCCTGCATGGAGATGCGCAGGCCTGGGTGTTCCTCTTTAAGCTGCTGGAAAAAGCCGGAGGCCAGCTCGTCGAAGACCTCTTGGGCATTGGCCCTTTTCGGATCTACATCAGCGGTCACCGCCACCCGGCGCAGTCCGTCGGTGCGGGTGATTGCTGAGAAGCCGGGGCCGAACTCAGCCTCGGCCACGGAGAGCAGCGGCACTTCCTGGCCGGAAGCTGTGCGGATGCGCATCTGTTCAAAATCCGCCACCCTGCTCCGTTCCTCCGCCGTATACCGCACCTTGACTCGGATGTCGTCCCGTCCCCGCTGTACCCGGAAGGCCTCTCTTCCGTAAAAGCCTGCATTGACCTGTCGAGCCAAGTCCTCGACCGTCAGTCCCAAGGCTCTGGCTTCGGGTTTCAGGGAAAGTCGGAATTCATTTTTGCCTGGAGAAAAATCAGAGCGGATTTGAATAA
>CBDTVG010000138.1:0-5689 GCA_965363745.1 uncultured Candidatus Electrothrix sp.
TGAAAAAGCCGTTCACCCGGTCATCAGCCAAAACCTTGTCGTAAAAACCTTTTACCGCCGCATCAACAGCAGGTTCTCCGCCAAGTTGCTCATAAAGCGTCGGGGCGGGTATTTTTCCCAGGATATCAGGGCGAACGCTGTTGGCGACATCAGCGGCCTGTTGAATCAACTTGTCCTTTACGCCCAATTCCTTCAGGGTAGATTTTAAATCCTCAATGATAATATCATAATGGATATCATTTAACCCTTTCGCAACAAGATGAGCATGCACGGTTCGCAGGTTTTTGCCTTTATAATTATTCGGTCCGCCAAAGGCGAAAGTCAGAAAAGCCTTCTGCATAGCTATCTGACGATTCATGTCAACACCCTTGAAAAAGACGTTTACCCGGTCATCAGCCAAAACCTTGTCGTAAAAACCTTTTACCGCCGCATCAACAGCAGGTTCTCCGCCAAGTTGCTCATAAAGCGTCGGGGCGGGCGGTTTCGTTACAGGCGCTTTTTGCTTACAGGGAATGCCGGAGGCTGTAGAGGCTGTAATAAGAAATAATGTTGTGAACGCTGTTAATAAAAATAATAATTTTTTCATTATTGTGACTCCTTTTTTTACGGTTATCTTTTCCGCCGCTCAACCCAACAGATTATGTGTGTTGCACCGAAGAGGAAGGACGAAGAGAGAATTCTTACCTGATTCTTATAACCAGTATATGGGCGGCGCAAATTAATTCAAAGACATTATTCCTTTTTGCTTGTATTTCTTCTCTCCTTTTTGTTCAATTAATTGAACTTCAGCTCAATGAAAAATTGATTTTATATCGTGGTCATATCTTTTATGGATCTCCCCTTATTTCTCGCTTTTTTTACCGACCTAAAAAAGCATAAAATATCAAGATTCTGTCTTTTCTTGCTGTTCAAGGTTAGGTGTTTGCTGTGCATGGTCTGATTTTTGGAGAGTTCAAAAAATTTATCGACAGCCAGCCGGGTGATTTCACCTGGAACAGTCTGTTGCGGGAAACAGGCCTAGAAAATAGGTTTTATACTCCTGTGCAGGAATATCCCGACGAAGAATTCCTTGCGCTTCTCAATGCGGCGGAACAGGAATTTGATCAGGATATTCAATATATTTTAATGTTGTTCGGCCAGTTTGCGGTTCCTGATCTGCTCAGTCTCTATCACCGCCAGATCAATCATGAATGGTCGGCGTTGTATGTATTGAGGCATCTTGAAGAGACCATGCATGCTGTTGTGCGTTTGCGCAACCCTGGGGCAAGTCCGCCGAAGCTCAAAATAGAACGAATCAATGACAAGAAGCTGATTATTCATTACAGGTCACCGCGCAAACTCTGTAATTTTGGAAAAGGGCTGATTCAGGGACTTGCCATGGAATATGGTGAACCGCTCAATATCAGGGAGACTAGCTGTATGCTCTACGGCGCTCCTGAGTGTCTTATTGAAGTTACAGGGGTGCCGAAGAAAAAGGAATTATCGAAGAAGGAGGAACGGACAACTGACCGGAACAAATTTTTTGAGTATCTCAGCTCTCTGAAAAAAAAGCGGGTAGCCCCGGTTCCTGTGGTTGATCGCGCAGGAGCTCCTCCGGTTGTCATTGTCGGCATGGGATTGACAGGAATCCGGGCCGCACATGAGATTCTACGCGGGAAAGGCGACTGCATGATCATGATTTACGGCGATGAACCTTGGGAGCCGTATAATCGTGTACGGTTGTCTGAACTCCTTGCGGGAGATATAGAATGGGGAGAGCTCGCCAGCCCGCTAGAGCTGACTTCCTCGGACCGTATCGCTCTGCGGATTAATAACCGTATAGAAAAAATCGACCCAAAAAATAAGCTAATTGTCGATAAGGACGGCATGAGGCAACCGTATTCTCATCTGATTCTCGCTACCGGTTCGCAGGCTCGTCCTGTTGATATACAAGGTAAGGAACTGCCCGGTATTTATACATACCGTCATATTGAAGATGCGCAGGGGCTTCTAGTGCAGGCGGCGCAAAGTAAAAGCACGGTTATTATCGGCGGCGGAATTTTAGGAATTGAGGTCGCTTTCGCCTTCAAGCAGCAAAATGAAGATGCGGAAGTAACTATTATCCATCGAAATTCTTTCCTGATGAATCGAGAATTGGATCAGGAAAGTGCTGTTTTTCTTCTGTATCAGGTCGAAAAAGCAGGAATTAAAGTACATTTGAATACGGTTGTCACAGAATGTATCGGGGGGGCCGATCTTGAGCGGATTGCGCTGTCGGATGGAACGCAGGTGCTCTGCGACACACTTGTTTCCTGTGTAGGGACTGTCCAAGATACAAAACTTGCCAGGGATGCGGGTTTGGAGGTCGAGCGCGGGATCACAGTCAACCAATATATGCAGACATCAGATCCCTCTGTGTATGCAATCGGCGAGTGCATAGAATATAACGATAAAACCTACGGCACCTTGGCTCCGTGTACAGAACAGGCCGCTGTCGCTGTTGATAATATCCTGCACGGCAATCATCGGGCGTATCAGGATTTCAATTATTCCATCCGGGCTAAAGTCAAGCATTTGCCGGTTTTTTCTCTGAGAGCGGCGCAGGGAAAAGGCAAGGAAAAGGCCGTTGCCAATATCAGTTTTCGGCATCCGGAAAACGCCTTTTTTCGCCAGTTGGTGCTGCGCCGAGGCCGTCTTGTCGGTGCCAGGGCGGTGGGTGAATGGAGTGAAATCAATATGGTGCAGGAGGCTGTTGATAACAAGATGCGAATCTGGCCCTGGCGTAAGTGGTATTTTCTTCGCTATGGAACATTTTCTCCCGATATTACCGCCTCCAACATTATGCATCTGCATCAGACAGCAGTTATCTGCTGCTGCAACAACGTCACCCGTGGTGAGTTGAGCGTAGCTTTCAGCGAAGGAAACAAAACCGTGGATGCGTTAAGCAGACACACGGGCGCAGGCCAAAGTTGCGGTTCCTGCGCACCCTTACTTGCTCAGTTCACAGGAAATCCAGAAGATACGCATACATTACATTCTCCTTCATCCAGCACTCGTTTTTTTCTATTAAGCCTGTTCGCCGTTCTGTTGCCGATTTTTACCGCATTGCCGAAGATCCCTGTGCCGCAAAGTGTATTGGAATCGAGGACCTTGTCCGTATTGACGCACCACAGTTTATTTCAGCAGGTCAGCGGCTACACGGCCTTATTCTTTTTTGTATTGACCTTTGTTCTGTCCGTCAACAAACGCTTCAACCTGCTTAATTTTTTTCACTATATTGTCTGGCGCACAGTACATGTTTTTGCCGCAACCATAGCGGGAGCAGCCTTGCTGTTGCATGCCGACTTCAGCATGGGCCAAGGTTTTTTTCTGCACATGATGTTGTTGTTTTTGGCGATTATGCTGACAGGTTTTAACATGAGTGCAGCCATAGCCTTGGAGAAAAGTTTTTTCAGTGTTATCGTCAGGAAGTTCAGAGGCTTTCTGTTTACTTTGCACTATACATTCGTGACCTTCTTTTTTGCCTATATTGTTGTTCATATTGCCGCATGCTTTTATTTTTAGATGTTGAACCGGTTTCCGGTGCGCTGTCAAAATATTCCGACAGGAAAATTCACAAATGAACTCGATATATGACTAGCATAATTAAAAAAAGAACCGCCGCTGTTTTCAGCATCGCAATCTTGGCCGCAGTCTATCTTGGCTATACTTTATATGCTGCGGATACGGACAAAGTCCATTTTTTGCCGTCAAAAACCAGTAATGGTCACCATCAATTGCAGGAAAAGTGTACGTTATGCCATGTTCCTTTTAAGGGTATTAAAGAACAGGCATGCATAGAATGTCATAAACAGGAACTGAAGGCTGTCAGAGATACCCATGCCGCAAAGATTTTTCGAGATCCGCGCAACGCTGAAGATCTGCAAAAAATAGACGTGCTCTCCTGCCTGACCTGCCATAAAGAGCATCTTGCGGACAGCTACCCCAACGGAGTAACTGTTCCGGCGGATTTCTGCATACACTGCCATCAGGATATCTCGAAAAAACGACCGTCACATCAGGGCATGGACTTCAGCCGCTGTTGGGAATGTCATAACTATCACGACAATACAGCCCTATATGAGGACTTTTTAGCAAAGCACCTTGATGAACCGAATACCCTTGATGATCCTACGCTGGCCCAGCGTAATTTCCTTCATTTTTACAAAAAGAACTTCGGGAAGACGACAGAACCATTGAGCCGGAACGACATGGATGCGACAGAGGCGGGAAAATTCACTGCGGCGCAGGACTGGTTAGGCAGCAGTCACGCCCAGGCCGGGGTGAACTGCACAGCCTGTCACACTAAAGAGGGCGGCTCCTGGCAGGATCATCTTGATCAAAGCTATTGCGCAGGTTGTCATGAAAACGAAACCCAAGGTTTTCTCCAGGGTAAGCACGGCCTGCGACGGACTCAAAATTTGCTGCCCATGACCACGGACAAGGCCAGACATGCCATGCAACCTGAAAGCAAAACCGTCACTTGCTTTTCCTGTCATCCGGCGCATCAGTTTGATACCCGAAAAGCGGCTGTGGAAGCCTGTCTAAATTGCCATGCGGATCAGCACAGTCTGGCATACAAGAATTCTCTTCATTTTCGTTCCTGGGAGTATGAACAGTATGGGCATACAAAGCCGGGAACCGGTGTTTCCTGCGCAACCTGCCATTTGCCTAGGATAGCGAAGCATCATCTGCGCGACAAACAAAAGAAAAAAAGAAAAAAGAAGAGGAAAAGGAAAAAGAAAATCAGGCCGGTGAAAGTGGAGCACAATCAAAATACCAATCTTTGGCCGAACGGAAAAATGATTAAAACAGTGTGTCAAAATTGTCATGGTCTTCAATTTATTTTGGATGCATTGGCAGATGACAATCTGATTCAAAATAATTTCTCCGGCCTTCCCGGAAAGCACCTCAAGAGTATGGATATGGTGAAGCAACGCCAGGAATGAAGAAGATGCCGCACGATGCGGTTAAACAATCAAGAACAAAAAAGGAAGAATCATGAAAAACACAGCAAAAAATATTTTACTCGGCCTTGTCCTAGCAGCCCTTTGCGTCCCTATGCAAGCGGCTGCCGCATCTCCTGAAGCCAGCATCTCTCCCAAGAGAATGGCTGACACGCTCTATACGGTAATTCTGGCGCATCGAACGACATATACCGAACTCATTGTAAATCGACTGAGCAATGTAGAGGAGGTTATTGAAGTCAGTGAGCACTGGCAGGATGAACAGGCTCTTCTGCTTCCCTCCCAGATGTTCAGAGCTACGGCGGAACTGGTGCAGAAAGAGAATGACTTGGGTTTCAGCTATTCTCTTTTGTCACTCTGGCCTGTTAACAGCAAAAATAATGCGAAGACCGATATTGAAAAAAAAGGTCTGCAATATATCGTTGATAAAAAAGGAGAAAATTTTTACGGTGAGGAAACGCTGGGCGATAAAAAATATTTTACCGCCGTATATCCTGATGTCGCAGTTTCAAAAGCGTGTATATCTTGCCATAACAAGCACAAAGACAGCCCGAAAAAAGATTTCAAGCTGAACAATGTTATGGGCGGTATCGTGATTCGGATTCCTGTAGATACAAAGTGATACAGGTCTAAGGGATTTTCCAAAAAATAAAACCTCCTTTTTCGTTGGCGGCGTTGAAGGGGCGGTTTACTCCTTAATATTT
>CBDTVG010000139.1:0-5663 GCA_965363745.1 uncultured Candidatus Electrothrix sp.
AAAATGATATGTTACACTAAAATGCGAAACAAAACATCATATTTAAGCCTCACCCAGTCGGAGCACGCCCGCAGGGTTGAGCACATTGTTCAGTTCCAGGCCAGTATCCGAGGCCGACAGAATCGACGGCATCTTTTCTCCTGTCGCGACCCGTTCCAGATCGGCGGCATCCTGCACGGCCTTGACAAAGGGACGGGTGGCCGAGACGCTGACCCGCAAGAGTTTGTCTATGGGTGGTAGCGTCTCGTCCGGGGTGGTGAGGCGGGCATGAAAAGAGGGGCGGAAAGTGAGGGCTTCCTCCAGAGTGACCTGCATTCCCTCGGCAAGCATTTCCGCAATCTCTGCAAGAGCCGACTTCAGGTGATTCTTGATCTGTTCAGCGGACAGGCCGGGATTTTTCAGGGCGACCTGTGCCGCCACCTCGTCGTAGCCCGCTGTCTGTTGCGCGAGAAAGCGGAGCTTGTAGGATGCGGGCTTGGTCAGGGGATTCAGTTCGACGCGGTATTGGATAGGTGCCATGATATTCTCCCTTCTGGTTTAAGGTGTTGATACAACCGGATATTCGGTTGATTTTTCCAGCATACGGATAGATTGAGCATTTGTCAATAAAATTCTACAATCACAGCATATTTATTGACAGCGGCGGGAAAACAGGAACAGACACCGGGGCGGGCGGGGAAATACCATCTGTATGGTAAAGCCGGTACTACCTATATGGTAAGGTCGGTACTATCTAGATGGTATTTGGGATACTATATGGTAGGTTTTGTGGTTGGGTGGGGGAAGAGAGGGATGGCGGGCTGCTTGGGCCTGATGATCTTAATAAAAGGTTCTGTGCAAGTCCGCATGCAGGATGTTGTGGGGGCTGGGGGAGAAAAACCCCCGGCTACCCGATTAGAAAAATATTTCTTAAAGTTCTAAAGATTGCAAAACAATTAACAACTGATTAATGTTTTTAATGAACGTCTCCCTTTTTTCCCTTTTTTCTTTCGCCCACTTTGGCTTCTCCGTAAAGAAACCATACAGTCACAAATAATGAGATGATCGCAATCGCAATTAATAGTATGAAAAATTTAATCCACCCGCCATCCTGGTCGGCCAAGATTCCCGCAACGAAATTAAAGGGGATAGTTGCTGCAAATCCGGCGACATCTAAAAGAGCTATCAAAATCCCGGAGTGGGGGCCGCCGAATTTGATGGAGAAAATGCTCATGGGGAGATAATAGGGGGGAGATACCGTAAACCCGAAGACAAATAAACAGCCGATGGTTGCATATTCCTTCCCTTTGGCGGATAAACCAAATTCAGGCACAATGATCATCACAATTAGACTTCCAACGGCCAGTGTTAGCAGTATTCCCACTAATTTAGCCACGGATTTTTTTGAAAGTTTATCAAATAAATATCCTCCTAACAGTACCGAAGTAAATGACCCTGCAGGGAAAAAGAAAGCAATAGTGGCAGCCTTGGCTGATGGGATATCAAGGCTCTCTTTTAAATAGAGAGGAAGAAAATTAAGAATGTCCATCATTATTGTGAGTCCCATCATTGAGAGCGAAATGAGCCACACTCTTTTACTTGTTGCGAAAACGAGAAGGGCCTGCTTCAATGAAGTATTCTTCAATGGATGATCGGTATGCTCAACTGGACTACTGTCATCAAGCTTTATTGAAGAAGCAGGCTTTTCCTTAATAAAGAAATAGCTGATACCAACGAGGACAATGCCTATTCCGCTCGCAAACCACAGCATTTGCTGCCAGGTCAAGACATAGAGAAGAGCGCCTAATGCCGACAAAGCAATCATCGTACCTACTCTGCTTGAAGTAGATAGTACTCCCCAAACCCTGCCATATTGGGAAGGAGAGTTCCAATTCCCAATAAGTTTAGCCATGGAAGGCCATCCTGCTGATTTTGCGAATAAAGCAGCAAAAAAAACAACACTAAATCCAAGGAATGTAGAGCTTATTCCAAAAAATGCCACGCTTATTGTCGTGATAAAAAGTCCTAAAGTAAAGGTCAACTTTCCACCCAAACGATCAGCAAGGACACCACTTAAAATTTTTCCAATAATCGCGCCAATTGTTCCCCAGGCTAAAATAGCCCCCCATTGAGTTTTGGTGATGAGATTATCAGCCACCAGGTCAGGTGAGGCTACAAGAATGGATGTTTTTAGGATCATAAAACCGGCATAACCAAGATACATATAAAAGACTAAAAGTAATTGTTTTTTTAAAAGATCACTTTGATCAGGCATTTTGCACTCCTCCTAAATTTAAGTACATAGGAATTCTCATTGTTAATAGGGGTCAGACCTAAACTTATTATTTTCCCCGCTTATCAGAAACACTCCCTGTATATTCTCATGCAGACTAATCGCAATAAAACCTGTTTGTCAACAGATAATTACCCATAACCGTGCAGGAATCCGCATCTCTGGGCAAAGGAAGGGCACTCGATAGATAACCCGTTGAGCATGGTGAGTCAAAAACTCTCCACATGTCGCACAAACCAGTGCTTCACTACGATACGACGCTCGACCCTTTCCACGGTAAATTCCAGGACATCATTGCGGGGGTACTCAAAGTCGCCCTCTACCGTAACATGGATACGGATAAGGGTACCAGCGTTCAGACGGATGCGTTGCCCGGCTGGGAGTTGAACATGAAACTGTATACCTCCTCGTTCTCCCTCTTCGAGTTTCAGGCTATAATACCCGTCTTCAATGCTCCCTATGCGGGTTCCTGCCTTACCTATTTCCTCAGCCGTAACGTCTGAAAAATCTCTGCCGCGAGCCAGCGAATACCATTCGTTCGTCACCTTCTTCGTGAGCAAGGATACCGGAATGTCGAGTGTGTCATTGGTGGGTAGATGAATCGATATTCCCGTAATATCCACATCAAGGTTTCCTATCGGTCCAGCAACGCCTTGGAAAAAGAGGTAGAAAGCCTCGACCTCTCTGTGGCTAATATCTGTCCAAAGTACCATGTTGGTTGTTTCCGAGTCACCATAGAAGAAGATGTCTGCTAACTCAATCGAGTCGCCGAACACGTAAGGAGGCGAGGGGGTAAAGACCTCGTGGTAGGAGCGTATCACATAGACGCGGAAGAGAGTGGCAATGAGGACACCGGCCACCAACAAACGTACAAAGGTCTTTCCAAATGAAATCGACATAGCAACAGCCTACTTTTCAAAAACAATAATCCGAGTCCTGATCACTCCGTCCACCGCCTCTATTTCCTTTTGCACCTCAGCCGCAACAGGACTTTCCGTATCAATGATATTATATCCCAAGATGCCGTTGCTCTTGTTGGTATAACTCATAATATTAATCCCGTGCTTACCGAGAATATTGCTCATCAGCCCGATCATTCCAGGCGTATCATTATTAATCACAATCAGCCGGGAATGAACCAGAACAGTGGGAATGCTCTCCACATTGGGAAAATTGACACTGTGGGTGATATTACCATATTCCAGATAGCTTTTCAGCTCCTTGACGGCCATGCAGGCGCAGTTTCCTTCTGATTCCGCAGTGGAAGCCCCAAGATGTGGGGTCAGCAGAATCTTATCATGGTTGATCAGCTTGGCCGAGGGGAAGTCGGAAACATGGCCCGCTATTTTGCCCGCGTTAATTGCTTCCAACACAACATCCTCATCCACTACCGGCCCACGCGCATAGTTGAACAGCAGCGCATCCTCTTGCATAAAATCGATAAACTCTTTAGTGACTAAGCCCTTGGTATTGCGGTTGAGCGGCACATGCAGCGAGACAAAATCGGCTTGTCTCAGCAGATCCCGCCGGGCCTTAACTAGCTCCACGTCCGGCAGCAGACCGTGAATGTTGTCCATAACCGGGTAGGGATCATAGCCGATGACCCGCATATTATGGTGGATTCCCATATTGGCAACTCGAACCCCGATTTGTCCAAGACCGATAATACCCAAGGTTTTACCCGCCATCTCCATGCCCTTGAACATTTTTTTGCGGGCCTCCACTTCGGCATTGAGCGCATCCCCGGCAAGACCGGTCAGCCCTTCGCAAAAATCCATGCCTTGGTGGAGATTGCGCAGCGAGATGCCAAGCATGGTGAAGATCAGCTCAACCACGGCGTTGGCGTTGGCTCCGGGGGTGTTGAAGACGCAAATTCCTTTGTCTGAGGCTTCATCAACCGGGATGTTGTTGACTCCGGCCCCGGCTCTGGCCACAGCCACAAGGTTAGGGAAGGCGGCGAGATCAACCGGTGAGCTGCGCACCAGCAACCCTTGCGCTGCTGATGGATCGGCGTTGAGGTCGTAGTTTGCCTCAAAAAGCTCTAAGCCTTCGCCAGCAATGGCGTTCATTATGTTGATGGGATAGGGTTGCATGGTTTTCTCCTGTGTGTGTGGTGGGGGTTATGGCGGGTGATGGATAATTGAATGCAATAAATATTCCATCTTTTCCTGAAGGGCAAGGGGAATCCAAAAAATGAGGGTCTACGGAGCGGATGCAAGAGAACAGGTGAGATAGGCGGGCAGGGTGAGAACAACTCAGGCACGGTGTTTATTCCTGAACTAGGCCTAGCTTGACCTGTTCAAATATCAGCCTGTTTTTTATATTGTTATTTTTAAAAAATGCCTTGCCTGACCTGCTGGAGGTTTTAAAATGTATTTGATTGTCATATTTTTATGTGATAGTCGTTTAAAGAGACCGTCTCCTCAGGAAATGGCTTTTTTCTTTCCGCCTTCAGCTACCCACGCCATTCAAACAGCCAGCTGTTATTGGTCGATCCTGCCGAGGTCGGTCTTTTGTTTTTTAAAAAAGGAGGTGAGGATGTACGATATATTAGTTGTGGACGATGATCTGTTCGCACTTGCGCTTTTAGAGGAGCAGCTCAAAAGCTATGGTGATTTTTTCACGCCTGTCTATGCAAGTAACGGCAAGGAGGCTGTGGAGATATTAAGCCAGGTTGAAATTTCCCTGCTTGTTACCGATCTGATTATGCCGGGCGATATAAACGGCTGGCATCTCATAGAATATATAGAAAATTTTCATCCCAATATTCCTATCTTGGTGATTACAGGATGCAGGGATGAAGAGAAGATCGCACAGTTGAAAGGCAGGGTTCGTGAGATTTTAATGAAGCCGATCAAGGTGAAAGAGCTTGTCAGGATTGTAACCGGTATCCTGAATGAGGACATAGCCAGCGGGAGCTTAAAAGGAGTGTCTGTTGGGTCATTTTTACAGCTTTTAGAAATGGACGAAAAAACCTGCCTACTTGAGGTTGCAACCTCACCTAAAGACAAAGGACTGCTGTATATCCAGCAAGGTCAGCTCTACGACGCTGAGTATGGTGACCTGCATGAATATGAAGCGGCCCGCCATCTTATCGCTTTGGACAATGTCAGCTTTAAGATCAAGGCTTTGCCGACGCTGGAGATTCGACGACGGATCAAAAGCGAGCTGATGTCCATCATTGTGGATGCGATGAAGTTGAAGGATGAAATCAAGGATGAGCAAAAAAAAGGCCTTTTGGAAGTCACTCCTTTGGAAGCCCCTCCTCAACAGGTCGAAAAGGATGCGAAGAATGACGAGTTGGATTATTTTGCACCAAGCGGACGGCAATTATTGACAAAGGAAGAAAATCAAGAGAGTAAAGAGAATCAACCGGCGGAAGTGGCGACAC
>CBDTVG010000140.1:0-5634 GCA_965363745.1 uncultured Candidatus Electrothrix sp.
CGGTATCGATAAATTGAGAAACACCGACAGGCTCTCCGGCCACGGCCTCCTTGTGGAGGAGGTAAAAACGGGAACAGTCGGAAAAATAACTTTTTTTCCGCAACCATGCTGGCCAAGTTTTATTTCTGTAATTTTTTTGAAAAGATGACAGATTGACAAACAAGGTAGTCATGCTGTCTTTAATCGCCCGTTTAAGATTCAAACGACGGGCGAATACTTTGTCCAGCTCCGTCCGAACAGCTTTTGCTAGCTGATGATAGCCAGGCCCTTTCAACTCCTGATGCAGGAGATCAAACCGCCTTTCAGCCCACGGCAGAAGAAGAATGGCGAAGAGCATGGTGTCATCAATCAGTACCTTGCCTGTTGTTTTTCCTTCACGGTATACTCTGTCCAGTGCGGCCATCAAGGATAATAATTCCTTTTTCACTGCCTCGCCTTCTTCTCCGATCAGCAATTCGTTATAAAAAGGAAATAAGGTGGTGAAGATCCCGATTCGCAGGGCGATCTCCGCCCAAGCCTCACTGCTACCGCCCCGTAAATCTTTGAGCAACTCATCCCTGATCCGCGAGGTAGGGCAGAGGTCAAGTTTTTGCAGGTGTTTGCTGATAGCCTGCCAAGTTTTTTCCTCAATAGTGAAACCATTACGGGCTGCATGGCGGATCGCCCGTAACATGCGGACAGGGTCCCGAATAATTCGCTGTTCCGGCTCTCCGACAATTCGAATGATACCGTCGGCAAGATCTTGGACTCCGCCGACATAGTCAATCACCGTCTTGTTTTCAATCTCGTAAAAAAGAGAATTAATGGTCAGATCACGACGAAAGGCATCTTCTTCCAGCGTGCCGAAGGTGTTATTTGAGGGCAACACCTTGTCCGGTTTATCGGTATCATATTCGCTCCGAGAGCGAAGGGTGGATACTTCAATAATCTTGTTGCCGTGAAAAAAGACCTGCACCAGACGAAAACGTCGCCCGATGGTACGTGAGTTACGAAATAATTTACGCAACTGTCCCGGTCGGGCATCAGTGGAAATATCAAAATCTTTTGGCTTATTGCCGAGATAAAGGTCGCGGACACCTCCTCCGACAAGATACCCGGAATATCCCGCATCACGCAACCGATACAAGACCTTAAGCGCTTCCAGCTCAATATCCTTTTCAAGAATAGGATGTTCATCCTGCTGAAGAACAACCGCTCCGATATCCTCTGCCTCTTCGGTTGTCCGAGGCGCATCGTTCGCAATACTGCTCATAATTTCATCTTTGCACTCAGGTAAAATGACAAAATAATATTCCGCCTATTTCTTTTCCGGGCTTTCTTTGTACATAGATTCGGCATCTCGCACAAACCGTCTGAAGATCTCTTTCACCGGCAGAATTTCTTTCATCTTATAGGTATTGGCACCGCAAAAAACCAGACCGTTATCAACATCTCCTTGGCAGGAGGCTGTGAGACGATCATTGATACAATATTTATAACTGCATTTTTTCAAACATTTGAATCTGCATTCTTTGGCTGAGACATCCTCGCCCTGCTCCATCTTATCTATAAAACGGGTTTTAATCGCCCTGCCTGTCATGCCCACCGGAGACTGCACATTAACAATATCTTCTTTATGGGCCTTAAGGTAGGTCTCCTTAAACTCCTGAGATACCGAGCATTCCTCACTTAGAACAAAACGGGAGGCAATCTGTACACCGTCCGCACCATAAGTGTTCATCATCTCCGCCATTTCAAAACCGTCCGTCACACCACCCGCCGCGATCAGCGGCACCTTGGAAACCACCTTGCGCACAGCGGGAAAAATCTCGCGCAACGGCTTGTCCGTTCCGAGATGTCCTCCGGCCTCGGCTGCCTCGACAACAATAGCGGCGGCGCCCAGCTTCTCCGCGAGACGAGCGAAAGAGGGTGTCGAAACAATAGAAACAATCGGGATATTATGTTCTTTGCCAATCTTGAAAATATCTCTGGAAAAACCGGCTCCGGTGATAATCATATCCACTCCGGCCTCGATAGATCCCATCACTAGATCGTGAAAATTCTTCATGGCATACATGATATTGACTGCAATAATACCGTCTGTCGCAGACTTCGCCTTACGGATGTCCGCCTTCAATTCAGGCACGGGTATAGCGGAACCGCCTATAGTGCCGATACCGCCGCAGGCCGCGACAGGGATAGCAAGCGCGGAAGTGGACACCCGTATGGACATTCCTCCCTGAATGAGAGGAATCCGGGCGGTAAAAGAACCGATTTTAAGTTCTGGCAATTTCATTATATTCTCTTCGTTTCATTATATTCTCTGCTGTCGAATGACAGGGTTCACCGAAAGATATCAAGTTCGTGCCAATAATGCTACGCCAGAACCGCTTTGTCAAGTATCCCCTCATCAGACTATTTCAAAATATATTTTTGACAATACCATAATCCTGCGAGATCGGCTTGACTTTTCCCCGGTAAATAGATTAAATTTTAATCTTTCACGCCACTGTCTTTTCCTCGCCTGAGTTCTTTTTCAATGGAAATCAGATAAAAAATTCGCACCTCAAGGAGGTTCACTTGAAAATAAAAGCCATTAACGGCTTTAAAGATATTCTGCCTGATGACGTTCCGCATTGGCGGAAGATCGAAACAACAGCCAGAGATATTTTCCGCCGCTTTGGGCTGCGGGAGATTCGTTTGCCGATCATTGAGAAAACAGAGCTCTTCGCCCGCTCTATCGGCGAGGCCACTGATATTGTCGAAAAGGAGATGTACACCTTTGCCGATAAAGGAATAACGCTCCGACCGGAGGCCACGGCCTCTCTGTTGCGGGCCTATATTGAGCATGGCATGCATGTGCAGCAGCCGGTACAGCGGCTCTTTACCATGGGGCCGATGTTCCGCCATGAGCGACCGCAAAAAGGCAGGCAGCGGCAGTTCCACCAAATCAGCGTAGAAATTATCGGGGCACAAGAGGCGCAAATCGATGCCGAGCTGATGGCCATGGCGCAACTCCTGCTCACGGAGCTGGGCTTGGAGGTCAGCTTAGAAGTCAACTCGCTAGGCTGTCCTGTGTGCCGGCCTGATTTTCGCACTTGTCTGGTGAAATATCTCAAAAACCTTGACGGGCTGTGCGACGACTGCAAACGCAGAACCAACACCAACCCCCTGCGGGTCTTAGACTGCAAGAATCGGGCATGTAAAACCTTGGTTCAAGATGCCCCTTCGATTATTGACAGCCTCTGCCCGGAATGCGACAGTCATTTTTCCGCTGTTCAGGCGCAACTCAACGACCTCGGCGTGATCTACACGCTCAATCGTTTCATGGTCAGGGGCTTGGATTATTATACCCGCACCACCTTTGAACTTATCACCGACAAACTCGGTTCCCAGTCCGCAGTTGCCGCCGGAGGCCGCTACGACGGTCTGATTGAACAGCTCGGTGGGCCGAAAAATACACCGGGCATCGGCTTCGCTCTGGGCATGGAACGCCTCGTTCTTCTCATGGAGCAACAGGAAGCGGCAAAAGAGCTTTCCCATGACCGGGCTGATCTTTTTGCAGCAGCCTTGGGCGAAAAGGCGGTAGCCACCTGCGCCCCTCTTGTCCATGCTCTGCGTAAATTCGGCCTGTATGCGGCAATGGATTACAGCAACCGTAGCCTTAAAGCCCAGATGAAACAGGCGGGTCGGGTCAACGCTCGTTTTGCCTTGATTGTTGGGGAGCAGGAATTGGAAAAGCAGGAGGCTGTTTTGCGGAATATGGATACGCAGGTGCAAAGTCCATTTTCTTTGCAAGGGACGGCTGAAAAATTGGCTGAAGATCTGGCAAGACTCATTGTAGGATGAGGTGCGGAAGCTTCCGCACAAATATTTATGATTGTCAAATTCAAACACAAAGGACTCGGAAAGTTGTTCAAGACGGGCAACGGTGCGGGGATTCAGGCAAAACATGCAGACAGGCTTCGTAAAATTCTTGCGTTGCTTGCAACCGCCGAATTTCCTGAAGACATGAATCTGCCTGGGCTCCGGTTGCACCCGCTTAAAGGCGAACGTGAGGGAACGTGGTCTGTTGCGGTCAGCGGCAACTGGCGGGTAACGTTTCGCTTTTGCAATGCTGATGTCACAGATGTTGATTACGAAGATTATCATTGAGAGGTTCATTATGAGAATGTGCAACCCCCCGCATCCGGGAGAGATCATCCAAGAATTCTGCGTAGATGCTTTGCAGTTGACAGTGAAGGAGGCGGCTAAGGCATTGGGGGTGAAGCCGAAAACCTTGTCCGCCCTGCTGAACGCCCGCACACGAGTCAATCCAGAAATGGCTTTACGTTTATCTAAAGTTTTTGGGCGAACACCGGAAAGCTGGTTGAAGCTCCAACTTCAATTTGATTTGGGAAAAGCGGAGAAGAAGGTGGATTTGAGCAAACTGAGGCGGCTGGAAGCTGTTTGACTGCTGCCGGAAACAGAAGAGTCCAGCAAGGGCGATCACAAGGATCGCCCCTACATAATTTTGAATTTTTTTAGATAAAAAGAGACACACATGGAATCAATGGGAGCGCTGCGGCGCACACATGACTGCAACACCCTCGGCTTGGACAACCTGGATCAAGAAGTCGTCCTCATGGGCTGGGTTCTTCGCCGCCGCGATCACGGCGGGGTTATCTTCATTGACCTCCGCGACCGCCGGGGCATCACTCAGATTGTCTTCAACCCGGAAATCAACCCGGAAGTCCATGCCAAGGCGCATCATGTCCGCTCTGAATGGGTGCTGGCCGTCAAGGGGAAGGTCGAGGCCCGGCCCGGCGACATGGCGAATCCGAAGCTGAAAACCGGGACCATAGAAGTGCTGGTCAGCGAACTAAATATCCTCAACACCAGCAAAACCACGCCCTTCCCACTGGACGAAGACGGCGAGGTCTCGGATAATATCCGCCTCCAGTACCGCTATCTTGATCTGCGGCGGCCTGAAATCGCAGCCAATCTGGTCATGCGCCATCAGGCGGTGCAGGCGGTGCGCAATTATCTGAGCGAAAACGAGTTCCTCGAAGTTGAAACGCCCATGCTCACCCGCTCCACCCCGGAAGGCGCGAGAGATTATCTGGTGCCCAGTCGGGTCAATGCGGGCAAATTCTATGCCTTGCCCCAGTCGCCTCAGCTCTTTAAGCAGATGCTGATGATTGCGGGCATGGATCGCTATTTTCAGATTGTTAAATGCTTCCGCGATGAAGACCTGCGGGCCGACCGCCAACCCGAGTTCACCCAGATCGATATGGAGCTGAGCTTTGTTGGTGAGGACGATATTATTGCCATCAGCGAGGGCATGGTCAAGCAGGTATTCAAGGAGACACGGGACATTGAGTTGGAACCGCCCTTCAAGCGGATGACCTATGACGAGGCTGTGGCTCGCTATGGTACCGACAGACCCGATACCCGCTTCGGCCTGGAGCTGGTCGATCTAACCGAGACCCTGCGCGGCTGTGGCTTCAAGGTCTTCAATACGATCATTGACAAAGGCGGTTCAGTCAAGGCGATCAATGCCAAGGGTTGTGGCACCTTTTCCCGCAAGGATTTGGATAATCTGACCAATTACGCGGCCACCTTCGGGGCCAAGGGCATGGCTTGGATCAAGGTCAAGGAAGAGGAATGGCAGTC